>CAYIEH010000048.1:0-1805 GCA_964362385.1 uncultured Candidatus Saccharibacteria bacterium | reverse complement strand
TCTTAAGCCCCCATCTGGAGGCTAAGCGGGTGAGCTGAAAGGTAACAATTACCCCAAGTAGCGTTACCAAAATAGCATAAATAAATCTTGATAAAATACCTGAGCCCGGCAACCTTGGTTCAATGAATTCCCTGACTGTTTGTTGGATAGTTTCATTCCAGGCCAACGCTGCTGCTAAGCCAAAAGCTGAGGTTGATAAAGTGACCAGTTGTCTTGCCAACTCTCTATGGAATAAAAACCTGTTACCATTCTTCTTGGCCATATAATCATTCTAACAAAAATGCCAATCTTTTGTTAGAATAAAGGCGTGCAAAAATTGATTAGGTTACCAGGATTAATTGATTCTCATGTGCATCTTAGGGAACCCGGAGCAACTCAGAAGGAGGATTTTGAAACAGGCACCAAGGCAGCTATTGCCGGGGGATATACTTTAGTTTTAGACATGCCTAATAATCCGGTAGCCACTATCTCACCGGAGGCTTTGCAGGAAAAAATAGATTTGGCAAAGGGAAGGATTTATTGTGATGTCGGATTTCATTTTGGGGCCAGCAGTAAAAGTATCCAATATTTTAACGAAGTTCCCCCTAAAGTCTTTGGACTCAAGGTTTATATGAACCAGACCACCGGGGATTTATTGATGGAAGATGATAGTACCCTGGAAGCTGTCTTCTCGGCTTGGCCAAAAGAGACACCTGTTTTGGTCCACGCGGAAGGTGACACTTTGCAAAAGGCCATTGGCTTGGCTAAAAGATTTGGCAATAAATTGCATGTTTGTCATGTTTCTTTAGAAAAAGAAATTGATTTAATTAAAGAGGCCAAAGCAAATGGTTTAAATTTAAGTTGTGAGGTGAGTTGCCATCATTTGTTTTTAACTGATGAAGATGCAAAAAGATTGGGGTCATATGGAATTATGAAGCCGCCGCTTTCCGGCAAAGAAGACCAAAAAGCGCTGTGGCAAGCCCTGGTTGATGGGACCATTGATATGATTGCCTCTGATCACGCTCCACATACTAAGGAGGAAAAGCAAGGGGGAAAACCACCATACGGTGTGCCGGGGCTGGAAACTACGCTGCCGCTACTTTTGACAGCTGTAAATGAAGGCCGCCTGACTCTGGAAAGATTGATTGAGTTGACTTCCACAAATCCCAGAAAAGTTTTTGGTATAGCGGAACAGCAAGAAACTTTTGTAGAGGTTGATATGGGAGAGAGCTATGTAATTGATGAAAAGGCTTTACAAACAAAATGCGGCTGGACCCCGTTTGCCGGAATGAAGGTAACAGGGAAAGTTAAAAAGGTAGCTCTACGCGGAAAAACAGTTTTTGATGGAGAAAATATTTTTGGTCCTTTTGGACAAATTCTGAAAGGATAATTTGACATCTTAAGTTTTTATGGTATACTGTATTCACAATTAAATATTTTAAATGCGTTTGTTTGCGTAAGCAACGATAAGTCCGCCGCAGCGGACAAGCAGCATACATCAGCCTCAGGGTAGAGTATGACAGAAATTGAACTGTATAAATACAATAAGCGTGTCGGCAACGGAGCGCTGTAAGAGATAAATTTTTGTAAAAAAATTTAAGCAAGGTGGCACCGCCATAAAAGGCCCTTGTAAGTTTCTGATCTAATTGATTGGAGATTTACAAGGGTTTTTTAATGGCAACACGTGAGCTGTGCTCAACGGAAAGAATGTATGAAAACTAAATTAACGACAAATGCAGATTTTGATTCAATGTATGCCCTTTTGAAAGAGGCAGCGCTAGGTGTGGCAAATTTAGAAACCGAGAGAAAATGTTTTGATCAAATGA
>CAYIEH010000047.1:0-1893 GCA_964362385.1 uncultured Candidatus Saccharibacteria bacterium | reverse complement strand
TCCAGTATGATATAATCTGTGTATGGCGAGATTTGAAGACAGAAGAAAAGCAATTGAATTACGTCTGACTGGTCAAACTTATTCCTCTATCAGGACGAAACTAAACGTCAATAAAAGTACCCTTTCAGATTGGCTTAAAAATATTCAACTAAGCAAGGAGCAACTTGAAAAAATTAGTTCTGATACCATAGCCCGACGGGTAGAAACGTACATTAATACTACTCGAATCAGACGACAGAAAATATCAGAGGCATTCTATAAAGACCAAAAGAAAAAGTTGCTGCCACTCTCTAAAAGAGACTTCTTGATTGCGGGTCTATTCCTCTATCTAGGTGAAGGTGCTAAATCAGATCGTTCAAGAATTCAAATAACCAACAGTGATCCAGCAATCATTAGATTTTCAATATTTTGGATAAACAAGATACTCGGAATCCAAAAAGAAAAGCTGAGGGTTCAACTCCATCTTTACAAAGACATGGATATAGAAAATGAAATAAAATTCTGGCTTGATGAAACTAGCTTAAAACGAGAACAGGTTATAAAACCTTATATCAAAAAGACGTCTTCTCTCAAAATAAACCATCCAAGTTTTGGTCACGGCACCTGTTCCGTCTACTGTCATGATGCTATATTAAAAGATGAGTTTATGGCTGGAATAAGAGTTATAATGGATTCCGCAATGGGCGTGTAGCTCAGTGGTAGAGCATTTCACTTATAATGAAAAGGTCGGAGGCTCGATCCCTCCCACGCCCACCATGCGCGCTTAGCTCAGTTGGTTAGAGCGACCGCCTTACACGCGGTAGGTCGTGGGTTCGAATCCTACAGCGCGCACCACGTTGGGGTAATTAAATAAAAATATGAATAAGCCAGAATTTATAGAATTTCAAACAAAGGACGGACTAACCTTGCCTGGACTTTTGTATCGAGGAAATAAAGACAAATCCGTTGTTATTTATTTGCATGGCAATAGTAGCTCGTCTATTTTTTACGATGAAGTAAAAAATAGACCACTAGTTTCCGCTCTTGCAAAGAAAAACATTTCAACTTTGTATTTCAATAATCGCGGTGCACATATTATCAAAAAGTTGTATGTGAGACACGGTAAGAAAGAAGAGCGGAAGCGATTCGGAATGGCGTATGAAAAAATCAAGGAATGTATAGCAGATATTGACGGAGCGATTTCTTTCCTGAAAAAACATGGGTATCGCAAATTTTATCTTGCTGGAGCTTCAACGGGCGCAAATAAAATTTGTGTCTACAACTTCTACAAGCCAAAAAATGCTGTCGAAAAATACATTCTTCTTTGCGGAGGCGACGATACTGGCATTTACTACCATACTCTTGGAAAGTCAAAATTTTGGAAACTTTTCGCCGAAGCAAAGAGAAAAATCAAAGCCAAGCGTGGAGAAGAAATTGTTAAAGAGATGTTACCTGACAATTTCTTCTCCTATGCCGGATTTTTCGACATCGCGAATCCAGACGGAGATTACAACGTCTTTCCGTTCTACGAAGTTTTGCGAAAAGTAAAACTCTCAACGAAACCGCTCTTTCGGCATTTCAAGTCCATTAAAAAACCAGCTTTGGTTGTCTATGGAGACCAAGATGAATACGCTTGGGGTAATGTACCGAAAATTGTTGAGATATTGAAAAGTTATCAACCAAAGTTGGTTTACCGAATTATTAAAGGGGCAGATCACGGGTTCAAAAATCACGAAGAACAGTTGGCCAATATCATCGCTAACTGGCTAGGATAGTTTGGCGGCGCGTTTCCGATCCATTCAAAATACGTTTGAATAAGCAAGCAGGGTTCAATAAGCTCTACAAATAAGCAATTCCCCGCTATTTCTAGCGGGGCCGCGGGAAAATCCCGAATGTGCTTTAAGTATAGCAGAA
>CAYIEH010000046.1:0-1907 GCA_964362385.1 uncultured Candidatus Saccharibacteria bacterium | reverse complement strand
GTCCTGTTTCCGGCACTCTGAATGCCGCTAACGTCTCCGCCGGCCAGTTTGGCGCCAACACCGGCGGAGGTAATTACAGTTTCCCGGCAACGGTCACGATTGGCAGCTCTAATACAGTCGCCTTTACTGCGATAAGTCTTGGCGGTGCCGGTCAGACGCAGTATGCAAACTTTGTCTTAACTAGTGATGGCGGTAATGCTCAAATTTGGAAATCAGGTAGCGCCTATTCTTCTTATGGCGGTGTGAATGCGCTGAACATATATACCTCTTCCGGACCAATCGCATTTCACACTGGTTCGGTCACTAATGCGGTATACATAAAAAGTGACGGCAACGTCGGCATCGGGACGACGGGGCCAGCGCACAAACTTGAAGTTGCGGGATTTGCTTCGTCAGATACTGTGTCTGGGCTCAAAGTTGCGACTACAGGTTGGGGAAGCGTCACTAACCCTATGGTTTATTTCTACTCCGGTGCGTCCGGAGATGGCAGAGTGCTACGTCTGCAAAATAATGGCGCCCGAACTGATACGAGCATATTTGATATCGTAAACAGCGCTGGCACTATCTTTTATGTCCAGGGCAACGGCAACGTCGGCATCGGGACGACGGGGCCGAACTATAAACTTCATGTGGCAGGAGCAACCGACATACTGGATGTTCAAGGTGCTACTAACGCTTTCTACCGGGCTACAAATAAAATTGGTGCCGCGGCTGCTACTGGTGATTTTAGTTTTGGAGTGGACGATGGTAGTGGCGCTGGGGCTAATGCTTTTATCATCTACGACAGAGTAAATAGTGCATATCGGTTCGTTTTAAATAATAGCGGCAACGTCGGCATCGGGACGGCGACTATTGATGGCACGTTAGACGTGTACAAAGCAGGACAGTCTGCGACACGGTTGATTTTGAAGTCCGATCAGCGTAGCGATTATCTCACGACCGGTGGAGCGCTCGGGGTGATTGAGTTCAAGACTGATGGCCCTGGACTAGGTGTCACTACAGTAGATGCGATTAAGTCGATTGCGAGAAGCGGGAATTATGACCTTGGGTTTTTCACGTATGTGGGACCATTGACGGAAATGGTCACGATTAAGGGAGGAACCGGCAACGTCGGCATCGGGACGGCAACACCAGGTGCTTATAAGCTTTATGTTAACGGCACCTCTTATTTTGCCAATCAGGTAACAATGGCTGCAACACTTAATATGGGCGCCAATAATATTTCTACCACTGGCAACATTAGCAGCGTCAACAAATTGACCGTGACCACCATTGACCCGCTTTACGAGATCGGCGGCAAGAAATACGCGACTTATGTGTCGGATACGATCGGGCTCAAGACCGAGCTTTACGGGAAAGCAGAGCTTAAAAAATCTGTAATAACAAGTTCTGGAGAAGCTCCATACAGCTATGTCATAGATTTAGGTGCGGCCCGAGAGGGTTCTGACCTATGGCTTTTCTGGCAGACGGTAGACGAGGGCAGAGACATGGAAGATGTTATTCTCACCCTTACTCCTGAAGGCAAACAAACTGACCTTTGGTATAAGCTTCAACCCCAAGAAAAACAGATCATAATTTACGGCGACAGCCCGGTGAAATTCTCTTATCATCTTATTGCTCCGCGTCATGACGCCGAGAACTGGCCGACTTACGTGTCAGACAGTCCGGAGAAGGGCACCGTCTTGCAGCTGAGATGAGTCCTATAAATCCTGCGTGAAAACCCTTCGGCGGCTTCTTAAAAAAACGAGAATTTTTTCCAGGCACCCAGCGCTTTTTTTAGCCGCCGCCGTTTTTGCCTTGGGTTTGGGAGTTTTGATTTGGGGCAAAATTTTATCTCCGCCAGCGATTTTATCCACGCTTTTTAAAGGAAACAGTGCTGTTGAAGAAAGTTTAATCTCCTCAACTTT
>CAYIEH010000045.1:0-2342 GCA_964362385.1 uncultured Candidatus Saccharibacteria bacterium | reverse complement strand
TAATGGCTATTGGCTAATTTTTATGAAGGGCGATAAAAACAAAACTTCAAATAAAAAAATTTTAGCGATATTTTTATTGATAATGGCGACTGGAATTGCTTCTTATTATTATTTGCCGATTGGAAAGAGCTTGGCTGAACAGACAAAAGCCTTGATGATACTCGCTTTAAACGGGACAAAAGAACAGGTCAGGGGATTTATTGATAACAAAATTTTGCCGAAAAATCCGGAAGAACAGAGAAAAGTTTTAATCAACGAGTTAAAAAATAATTTGAACCAGCTTAAAAATAAAATTTCACCCGCGGCAACAATTGTTTCCGGTGGCGGCAAAAGTTCAATTTCAAACCCAAACCCAAACTTAACAAACAACAGCAACAATTCCGTTGCAAATTTTATTGATAATTCGGAAAAATTAATAAATCAACTTGAAGCCGCAAATCAAAACAGAACAATAACTCAAAATGCCGCGGAACGGATTTTAGACGTGATTTTGCCGATTAAAGAAAAAACGGTTGATTGCAATAAATTATAAACGCAAGCTTGCCTTAGAATTTAGCCGTGGTATAATTTAAAAAGCGTAAGATAAAATAAAAAGGAGTGTATAAAGATGGAAGAAAAGGACATAGATGTAATTAAAAAGCTTATTTATGCCTTGGAAGTAGCCCGTCATACTGATCATCCCACTTATCAGAAAGTTGCTATTGAAAGCAAGAGCTTGGCCCAAGGGATTGAAGAAGTGAAGAGAATCATCGGCTGGGACAAAAAGAATGATGACCAAAAAGTGTTGGAATACGTCGAGCATGTTGAAAAAGAAACAGAATATGTAAAAACCATCCAGGAAAAGTCCAAAATCGTGAATGGCATAATCAAGTTGGTCATAGGCATGGCAGCAGGGACCATTATTGGAGTTGCGGGAACAAAAATTATTGATAAAGCGTTTAACAGCAAGAGCGGCGCCGAAAAGAAGTAGGCGCCCTTTCTTTTTTGACGAATTTACATTATTTTATTTATAGTAATCCAAATTTTAATTCGTAATTTCTGAATCAAATTCGCATGTTCAAAAAAATCGCATTAGAAAACGGCTTAAGGATAATACTGGCGCCGCAAAAAGAAAGTTTGTCAACCACTGTTTTGGTTCTGGTTGAGGCGGGTTCAAAATACGAAACCAAAGAAATCAACGGCATTTCCCATTTTCTGGAGCATATGTGCTTTAAGGGGACGGAAAAAAGGCCCAAAAAAATTGATATCAGCGGAGAACTGGATAATATCGGCGCGGTATATAACGCTTTTACGAGCTTGGAATATACCGGTTATTACACAAAAGCCAGGCCGGATCATTTGGACAACATTTTAGACGTTGTTTCCGATATTTATTTAAACCAGATATTTGATCCGAAAGAAATTGACAAAGAACGAAATGTTATTATTGAAGAAATAAATATGGAAGAAGATTTGCCGATGCGAAAAGTTCAATGGATGTTTCTTGAGCTTCTTTACGGCGATCAGCCGGCTGGCTGGGATGTTGGCGGCAAAAAAGAAGTGATAAAAATTTTAACAAGAGACGATTTTTTAAAATACCGCAGCCGGAATTATGTGGCGGAATCAACCATTGTTGTGGTAGCCGGGAAATTTAAGGAAGAAGAAATTGTTGAAAAAATTAAAAGTTATTTTGTCGGGATTTCCGATAAAAAGAAATTTTCAAAAATCAAGACAATAGAGCGGCAAGAAGAACCCAAGGTTTTTCTAAAGCATAAAGAAACAGATCAAACGCATATTGTTTTAGGGGTAAGAGCTTTTGACGTTTTTGACGACAGAAAATACGCTTTAGACGTGCTGGCGGACATTTTAGGCGGAGGAATGAGTTCGCGGCTTTTTCAGAAAATAAGAGAAGAAATGGGAGCTGCTTATTATATCGGAGCCGGAGCCGATCTTTTTACCGACCATGGCTATCTGGCTGTTTCAGCCGGCATTGACCATAATAAAATTGATTCTGTTATCAAAACCGTTCTTGATGAATTAAGAAAAATCTCTGAAGAAACCATAGACGACAAAGAGCTGAATCGCGCCAAAGAACATTTGGTCGGGAATTTGATATTAAATTTGGAAACATCCAATCAATTGGCGGGATTTTACGGCGGCCAGGAAGTTTTAACCCGGGAAATTTTAACCCCCGAAGAATTAATCAAGAAAATCCAGAAAGTTAAAAAAGAAGAAATTATTTCCATTGCCAAGGATATTTTCCAAAACAGCAAATTAAATTTGGCGCTAATCGGACCGTTCAAGGAAAAAGAGAGGTTTAAAAAAATACTGAAAATATAAAGAGTAATCGCGAATAACGCTAA
>CAYIEH010000044.1:0-2471 GCA_964362385.1 uncultured Candidatus Saccharibacteria bacterium | reverse complement strand
CGTTATCTAAAAAACAGATTAAAATTCTTTTTTGCCAAAGGTTTCTAACGGGGTTCTATGCTCAGTACTACAACTTCGAAAATGCGCCTCTATTATGTCTATGTTTTAGAAAGTTTAAAAGATAAAAAGAGATACATCGGTTTTATTACAAATCTTAAATCAAGACTAGAGGCGCATCAAAAAGGTTTATCATTTTCCACCAAACATCGTAGACCATTCAGGCTTATATACTTTGAGGCTTGCCTTAATTTGATTGATGCCAAAAGAAGAAAGCGCTATTTAAAAACGACCGGCGGTCGCCGATTTTTAGCTAAAAGACTTAAAGAATATTATAATTCGAAGTTGTAGTACTGGGTATGCACCATCTTCAAGAAAAAATACGCCAAATATTCATGGAAAACAATCGGACTTTGCCGCCCTTCCGAAAACTGGCTGAACAGATAGGAGTGTCTTCAACCAACACTGTGGCTTATCATGTCAATCAATTAAAGAAAGCCGGCTATTTTGATTTAATAAATGAATCCAAGGCGCTGATTGAATTGAACTTTAAAAACATTTTAAGTTTGGGAAATAAAAAAGGCGTTTTTGTCGCTTTAGAAAACAAATCCCCTTTTTTAGTTGAAACCTCGGATGATATCAAAAAATTTTTATTGGAAGAATTTTTAAAAAACAATTCTGTTTTAACAAAAAAAACAAAAGGTGGTTTAAAAAAAATAAATTTAGCTTATTATTTAATAAACGATGATGAAGAATGTGAAAATTTAAAAACATATTTAATTGATTTTTATTCAAAGCAAGGATTTAATATTAATTGAAGAAAAAATTATATTGGGCGCTTAGCTCAGTTGGTTAGAGCGCTGCATTCATCCATTACTCTTTATATAATTTTATTATGGACGGTTAGCTCAGTGGTAGAGCATTGCATTCACATTGCAAGGGTCACAGGTTCAAATCCTGTACCGTCCACAAATTAAAGAGTGAGGGACAGAGGTCTCTGGTTCAAATCCAGATGCGCGCTCAAAATAAAATCACCTGCTTATGCGGGTGATTTTATTTTGAGAATTTTTATTGCAATTCCACTACTGCTCCGACTTCTTCCAATTTCTTTTTCATTTCTTCCGCTTCGTCCTTTTTCAATCCTTCTTTAATCGGTTTTGGAGCTCCTTCAACTAAATCTTTGGCTTCTTTCAGTCCCAAGCCGGTGATTTCTTTCACAATTTTAATGACATTGATTTTCTGTTCGCCGCCGGACTTTAAAATAACATTAAAAGAAGTTTTTTCCTCGGCCGGTCCAGCCGCGCCTGCCGCTCCAGCGGCCATTGGCATTGCGGCGGAAACTCCGAATTTTTCTTCCAATGTTTTAACCAGTTCGGCTAATTCCACAACGGTTAATTTTTCTATTTTTTCAATTATATCGTTAAATTTTTCTGCCATAAATTTGTAAACTCGAAATTAGAATATTGAAATTTGAAACAAATTTTAAATTCTAATCTTTAAATGACCAAAACAAAAGTTTAAAACATTTGGATTTTGGTAATTAGATATTGTTTCGGATTTCGTGCTCCGTGCTTCGAATTTATTTAGCTGTTTCTACCATTTTTGATTTTTGATCCAATACGTACAAGAACATTCTCATGGGCGCCGCCAGCATTCCAACAAGCTGTCCTAAAAGAATTTCTCTTGAAGGCAATTGTCCGATTCTCTTTGTCATTTCTTCGCTGATAAAGGATTTATTTACCAGATCATAAGTTCCCAAGATATTAAATCCTTTCTTTTCGTTTTCCTTGAAGAATTTATAAACGGGCGGGGCGACTTCTGAAATATCTTTTGAAGAAAAAATACTTGCTATATGCGACTCAAATTGTTCCGGATTGAAGTCAATGCTCTTTTTTTCAAAAGCGACCCTCAATAATTTCTTTTTGACAACCTTCATTTTCGCGCCCAATTCCCCCAGCGTCCTTCTTAAAGACCTGATGTTTTCAACGCTGGTTCCCGTAAAATCAACGAAAACGATATTTTGGTTTTCATCCATCAGCTTCTGCGCCTCTTTCAAAGCTTCTTGTTTTTGAGATTTTGTCTTCATTGTAGTATTCGCGAATATACGAATTTTATTTGTATATTAGCGTTTGATTTGTATATTAGCGATTACTTTCTCTCCCGACCTTTTTTAAATTCCGTTCCACAAAAAAACTGCGGTTTTGCCGCAGACAACGTTAAAACTAATTAACCGATTAACTAGATAACCAATCAACTAATTTCCCCTCGGCAGGGTTTATATCTTGCGAAAACCTGCTGTCTACGGAATTTAGTTCATATTATCAGAAAATTAATCTTTGTCAATCTTTTAACCTATCTCGGACATTTCTTCTAAAATTTCCTTTGGCAGCGGCTCTCCCCTATTAGAAACCGTGATTTGAAATATTATTTAATCAAACTTTTTTCCTTTGATTTTTCAACTGCCAATTTAAATA
>CAYIEH010000043.1:0-2742 GCA_964362385.1 uncultured Candidatus Saccharibacteria bacterium | reverse complement strand
CTGAATCCCAGTAGATTCTCTCATACTGGGTGTGGGGGGGAATGCCGTGTCGCCCTCCGCTTTGTTTTTTGGGGCGGGGGCGGGCTATTCAGCTGTTTGTATTATAAGACAAATATTGTTAAACTAGTTCATATGAGTAATTCAGCGAAGAGACTAGGAGATAATATAAAAAGAATTCGTCTTGCAAGTAATATGACGCAGAGCGATTTATGCCAGAAGCTTGAGGTTGATGGTGCTTATATGAGCAATGTAGAGAGCGGAAAGAAAAACCCGACGCTTTCGACCATTACCAACATTGCGAAAGCCCTCGATGTTTCGGTTGATGAATTGCTGAAATAATTATATGGCAATGAAAAAAGAAAATGACAAATTAAAAAAGTACGATTGGGCAATTTTTGCTCAAAGTTATTTTTTGATAGCAAGATTAGCATGTCAAGAGTTGCTTAGCGAAAAGAAGGAAAGACACAGCAAAAACAGGAAGTTGAATATCCCATATCAGCTGGCAGATTTATACGTTTCAATCTTATTCAACATAAAGCACGGCATAGAAGTTTTTGTTAAAACGCTAAGCATATTTTCGTATGGTGAGTACGAAGAGGGGCATGATATAAAAAATCTTTTTAGTAATGCGAAGGGTAAAATATCAAAACTTAAATTTACGCCTCGGCAAAAAGGTTTTTACGATGATATATCACAAGATGATATCAACGCTTCAATAAAAGATTTAGAGCAAATTGAGAAGCTTGTCCTGTACTTTTTTAAGCTCGACTTTTTGAAACAAAAATTGGGTAGCGATTTTACTATTAACGATACACTCAACGATGTTTTGCGATACCCAGATAGTAAAGCTTCAATTCGCATAGATTGGGGTACTATACTTAGTTATCGGGTACAAACTTCTGATATTCAGGAAATACTTACAAAACTGGATGACTTACATGACTTATTTAATAAAATTGGACGTCTTTATGCCATTTTGAGCCGTTAAAATTATGAATATGACTGAAAAAGATTTACAAAAAGAAATAGTAGCTCTGAAATCTGAAATAAGACGGCTCAAGAAAAACTATCTCGGACTTGTTTTTGAGGACAAGCCGGAGGATATTATGACTCAATGTCGGGAGAATGTTCCGGTTTTGAAAGAGGTCAAAACAAGACGCATTATTTCTGATGATCAAAATCCAAACAACCTACTCATCGAGGGTGATAACTATCACGCGCTTTCCGTTCTAAACTACACGCATAAGAAAAACATTGACCTTATTTATATTGATCCGCCCTACAATACAGGCGCAAAGAATTGGAAATACAACAACGATTATGTAGATAAAGAAGATGAGTATCGACATAGTAAATGGCTTTCGCTCATGCGTCATCGTCTTAAGCTAGCGAAAGAATTACTGAAAGACGATGGCGTGCTAATTTGCGCGATTGACGAAAATGAACAAGCACACTTGAGCGTTCTGCTGGAACAACTATTTTCTGCGTATGATCAGTATACTGTAACAATTATTCATAATCCTGGAGGTACACAGGGAAATAATTTTCACTACACCCATGAGTACGCAATCTTCTTGGTTCCCCAAAATAAAACACTTATTGGTTTACAAGATAGAACAGATAATCCCGACGTTAGACCACTGAGAGATGTTTCAACAGGTAATCATCTTCGTACAGACGCAAAAAATTGTTTCTATCCAATATTAGTGCGAAACAATAAGATTATTGGTTTCGGTGATGTGTGTGCAGATTCATTTCATCCAAAATCTGTAAATGTAACTAAAAAAGACGGGGTAATCGAAATTTATCCAATCGATCCAAGTGGAAACGAAAGAAAATGGGTTTTTGCACGGCAAACAGTTGAAAGTATAAAAGACGAACTTGAGGTTGTAGAAAACAGAAACAGGAAAATACTAGACATTGTAAGAACGAAGACAATGTTTAATTATAAAACCGTCTGGACTGACGGCAAATACAACGCAAACATTTTTGGAACAAAACTTCTCCGAGAAATACTCCCGAATTGCGATTTTAATTTTCCGAAGTCACTCTATACAGTTTATGATTGTCTTTTTGCTGTGGCTGGAGATCGTCCGCACGCAAGCATTCTAGACTTTTTTGCTGGTTCAGGAACGACGGGTCATGCCGTCCTTGAAATGAACAAAGTAGATGGCGGAAAACGAAAATTTATTCTTTGCACAAATAACGAAAATAATAATGACAATGGTACTGGTGGTATTGCAGAAAGTGTCTGTTATCCGCGAATAAAGAAAGTTATTGAAGGTTACAAAAACAAAAAAAATGAAAAAGTCTCAGGACTTGGTGGAAATCTTTCTTATTACAAAACTGACTTAGTTAATATCGAAAAAATCCACAAGATTCCCGACGAGGCAAAAATCCGCGTTACTTATGAAGCGGGAGAAATGATCGCTGTGCGAGAAGATACTCTCAACGAAGTTGAGAAAAACAAGTGGTGGCAGATTTTTGAGGGAAAAGGAAGAATAACGGCAATCTATTTTAAGGAGGACAAATCAAATCTCGGGGAATTGATAGATAAACTCGAAAAGAAAAGCACACCTGTCGCTTTGTATATTTTCAGTTGGGGTAAGAATGAATACAAAGGCGAGTATTCTTCACAAAATATCCGAGTCGAGGATATTCCGGAGCCAATCCTTGAGGTATACAAAGAAATAAATCGCCTATAAATATATGTTTGCACTAAAACCATTTCAAGAAACCGCA
>CAYIEH010000042.1:0-2925 GCA_964362385.1 uncultured Candidatus Saccharibacteria bacterium | reverse complement strand
CTAGCGATTCCGGCTTCATGAGGGCAAGTTGCAGCCCTCAATCCGAACTGAGACCAGGTTTGTGGGATTAGCTCCGCCTTGCGGCTTGGCAACCCATTGTCCCGGCCATTGTAACACGAGTGTAGCCCAGGGCATCAAAGGGCCATGCTGATTTGACGTCATCCTCTCCTTCCTCCCAGCCCTTTGCTCGCGAAGCGAGCAACGCCGATATACGCGGATTATTACGCAGATTAACGCAGATATAATTCATCCGCGAGAATCCGAGTCTCGATCCGCAATTATCCGCGTTGCGCTTCCTGCGCAAAGGGCTGGGCAGTTTCGCGTGACACTTGTAACACACGATAAGGGTTGCGCTCGTTACCCCACTTAAGGGAACATTTCAAAACACGAGCTGACGACAACCATGCAGCACCTGTGCTTCCCGTCCTTGAGAGAAGGCCCACGTTTCCGCAGGCTTTCGAGAAGTATTTCAAGCCCTGGTAAGGTTCTTCGCTTACTATCGAATTAAACCTCATGTTCCACCGCTTGTGCGAGTCCCCGTCTATTCCTTTGAGTTTTAGCCTTGCGGCCGTACTTCCCAGGCGGCCTGTTTAACGCGTTAGCTACGCCACTCCGAGGGTCGATACTCGAAACAGCTAACAGGCATCGTTTAGGGCGTGGACTACAAGGGTCATCTTGTAGATTCATTTCCGCACAACTCAATGTGCGGATCCGTATTACTACGGAGATCGGACTATATCATTTTCTGAAATGACTTGTATCGAGATTTTTTCTCTTCAACAAGTTTTGAAACTAATCCTTCTTGGAATTTAGTATTCTTAACGATTTCAGAAATCCAGCGTTGTTGTAATTGGGAATCTTTATAAAGAAGAATTGCTTTGTATAGCATTGATGCTACGGGTATGTGCGGTAGAATAATCAGCAAGAACTTTTTAAGCTCTTCCGATGAGCGAAACCAGAGGCGATAATATTCTTTTATCACTCCGTCGCGTTCTCTTTTTATCTTGCCTATTGCCACTCTAACCTTCCAAACCTTCAGAAGATATTGAGCTAAAATCTTTTGCTCTTCTAGGGTGAAGGGATCAGTGCATAAGACAGCCTTCCGGCCATTGCCGATGATCGAACCGTCATCTAACCACCATACTGTTAGGGAAAGGGGGGTTAAAAGATTTAGCCATCTCCTTTTTATAACCAGTTTGTTGTGGTGATACGTGAGCTTATGAATTTCTGTGAGGGATTCGAGCGCTAAGCTTTGAAAGCGAAGCATTTCTCCTCCCAAACCATTTGGTTCTTGCTTCCACCAACATGATTCGCTGCAGATTTCTTTAAGCTTTTCAACTTTCCAGAAAAAATAATCTTTCTGAGTTATTGAATGACGAAACGATAAACGTGCATTCTTATAGGGCTTATGGATTTTTAACGATCCATCGCCCAACAACATACCCAGCATGATTTCTCTACATTGATCCGACAAAAATGATTTGTTCATTTTCTATCTTCTTATTTACATAGTCTCTACGGGGTCAATATCTCATCTTTCGACAAGACTGACTTCCCTCGGGATCACCCGCCGACTAGACGGACTTCCCCGATATAGCTAGATGCACACTCCAGCGTCGCCGCCGGAGGGGACACCATTTAACTTGATTCTTCCACGGGTATGAAAGAATCGCGTAAGGATTTATCTACAATTTTGTTACGCGTAACAATCAGCTAATTGCAAATTGCGAATAGCTAATAGTTACTACTTGCACACTTTATTGAGAGAGCCAAAGTTATTATTCTTGGCCCGAGATTAAATTGGTGGAGGTAACGGGAATCGAACCCGTAGGAGAAGTACACATGACTTACGTTTACCCGAGCTTATCTAGAAAGCTCGGCATAAATCATTTTCCATTCCTTCCGGATTGCTCCTACCCCCACGCAAAAACTCTCAATAAAGTGTGCAAGCTGGTGCGGGCATTTCTGCCGCACTCTGCATATCGCTATGCAGTTCGGACTATATCATACGCTCGCTCCGCGAGCTTAAGTTAAAATTTAAATCTCAAAATTCAAAAGTTTTAACCTTTAAGTTTTGAGTTTTGACTTAAGCAAGCTCCGCTTGCGTCTCGGCGTATAGTCTCTGAGGGATCGTCCGACGACTTCCCTGCTGATTGACCGTTGACTCGCCAAAGTTTTAACGATGGCGGTCGCACCGAACAAATTTTCACTCCACACTCATGGAGTATTGTCGGATACTCGGACTTTCCAGCATATAGCTCCCTCTGCGCTTACGCGCATTCGGGATCTCCTCCCGATGCTTCATCGGGATTCGACAAGTTTTCTTTAGTTTTTCTCACGCGCGAAGTGATGGAGGCGACGAGACAGACTGAATGCAGTCGTCATCGTCGCCCATCGGCTCAAATGAAGCTCGAAACGCGTCGAGCATTCAACAGGAGCCGGAACCGGAGGGATTACACCCTACTCGGTGTTGTCGCGGCGGTATCTAATCGCCACGATTAAGGACCGTCATGAATACGGCCGCTGATGGGATCTACGATCCGCCTTTCCACTCGTACTAAGCGTTTCTACTCCATCACTTCGCGCGCAAGTTACTAAAGGGACTAATCTCCTCCATACCCTATGGAGGGTTTTGCTCGCGTGAGCAGATGTTTGAGAAGAAGCTCTCGGAGCGCCGATGGGCTCGGTCTCCGACCTTCGTCGGAGCCATCGGCGCGAGAGTGCAGGCGGGCTGGGATCGCTGGAATCACAGAACCGCCGGTTCTTCGAAAACATCTGCTCACGGCAAGAACAAAACACGTAATCCTTTTTGCTCCCCACGCTTTCGCATCTCAGAGTCAGGAAGGCCCCAGTGCACTGCCTTCGCCTTCGGTGTTCCCCACGATATCAACGGATTTCACCCCTACACCGTGAGTTCCATGCACC
>CAYIEH010000041.1:1650-2968 GCA_964362385.1 uncultured Candidatus Saccharibacteria bacterium | reverse complement strand
TCATTTATTTCGTTTGAGAATAATCTCCTTAGTTTTTTAAGGTAATAGGGGGGGTGAAGCTCAGAGGCAGAGCGTCCCGTTTAAAACCGGGAAGGTCGGGGGTTCGAATCCCCCCACCACCTACCATTTCCTTAATTCAAGGAGATTTTTTATTCCATTAAAGGTCCTCTCCGTTAAAAATTTATGACTTAAATCTTTTTCGGAATTCATTTTAAAGTAATTAAGATCGCTCCGAGAACCATTAGCGCGGCGCCTAAAACGGATTTCCAGCCAAGCGCCTCTCCCAAAAACAAAGCCGCTAAAATTATCGCGAACACCAGACTCATCCTGTCAATTGCCACAACTTTTGAAACAAACCCGTATTTTAAGGCCAAGAAATAAAACAGCCACGACAGCGCTCCGCTGATACCCGCTAAAATTATCAAAAGCCAGTCTCTGGAGCTTAAAGAATTTATTGAAAAACCTTCAAACTTTTTTAACGAAAAACTGACAACGAATAAAAACAACGCCATTATAATCGCCCGGATTGTCGTCGCCAAAGTTGAATCAATGTCTTTCAGTCCTATTTTCGCGAAAATCGCCACCAGCGCCGCTGTTATTGAAGAAAAAAACGCGTAAATTAACCACATATATGGATATTATAATACATTTATCCCGCACCAGAAAACCCCCGCGGTTAGTTCGCGAAATGAATAATCTCAAAACACAGGCTTTGCGGTGCGGGATTTCCTGTCTGCCGACAGGCAGGTGCGCTCTGAAAGCCTAAATGGGATTCGGGAAGCGCTTAACATATTTAAAAAACTAATATAAGATAAACGCAAATGAAGCTTTTCTAGGCAAAATCCCTGCCTTGCCGGCAGGCAGGCGCCGAAGCGCCTCCTTCGATCTCTAAGCTACGAAAGGTTCAGCTTTCGCATTGCCTACTCCGCCGAAGCTGTTGCTTCAGTTGCGAAGGCCGGGCATCTACGGCCTGACATTCCGTAGTTTTCTGCGAAGGCGGATAATCAGCTGCCCTGCGTATGATTGACAAAAATTACCTTAAAACAATAAAAGAAAGAGGGGCAAAATCTCATGTGTACAGAAAATTCCAGATGATGGGACTGGAAATCGCTCGTCTGTTAAACGACGAAAAGCATAAATCGCTTTATATCAAGCTTGCCAAACAAAACGATTCCGATATTTTGATGTCCATCGCCAAAGACGTTTCGCAGAGAAAAAATATTGAAAACAAAGGGGGGTATTTTATGAAGATTCTTCAGGAAAAATTCCCAAAAAAAGAAAGGGGTAAACATAATGCGAAACGCACGAAATAATTATG
>CAYIEH010000041.1:0-1550 GCA_964362385.1 uncultured Candidatus Saccharibacteria bacterium | reverse complement strand
ATAAAATAGTATTAGAAGTAAAAACCAAGCCTTTTATGACTAAATCTGATTATTATCAAACTAAAAGATACTTAACTTGCTTAAATAAAAAATTGGCAATTTTGGTTAAAAGGATTTTAAATTCAGGTTCAGAAAAATAAATTATTATTTCGCAAAATTAGCATATTAATTTTGTAATTTCGCATTATGTTAAATAAAATCCTGACAATAGAAAATAAAAAAGAGGAAAAATTTCTGCGGAAAAAAACCGCCGACTTTGATCTTGCTATTTTAAAAAACAAAGAAGAAGCGAGAAAGATAAATGATTTAATCAAGGAAATGCGGAAGATTATGACGGAATCCGCCGGTGTCGGTTTAAGCGCCAATCAAATCGGCCTGAATCTGCGGTTTTTCGTAGCCCAGATTTCCGGTGAACCGTTAAAACGCGATGAAAATAATAAAATAATTTTGCCATCTCCGGAATCAATGAAGTTTTACGCGATTTTCAATCCGGAAATCGTGAAGTTTTCAAAAAGAAAGGTGGCAATGGAAGAAGGCTGTTTAAGCGTGCCCGGCATTTATGGAGTGGTTGAGCGGCCGGAAAAAATCACTTTAACCGGCTTTGATAAGAACGGCAAAAAAATCAAAATAAAAGCCTTTGGCCTCCTGGCAATAATTTTCCAGCACGAGGTAGACCATTTAAACGGCTCGCTGTTTATTGATAAAGCAAAAAATCTCCACAAACACGAAGACGCCGCCGGTCACGAAAAAATTTAAATTTAAGAAACGACGCTGTTCAAATCTTCCAGGAACGAACTGATGTCAAAGTAAATTTTATTGAACATCAGGTAAACAACTTCTGGTTTCCCGATAGGACCAATCAGAATTAATTTTTTATTCAAGCCGTAAGCGATTCCGGCTTCAAGATGAGACGAATCGCCCGAGGGAAGAAGCAGTATCGTCGCGTCGCTTTCTTTAATGCCTTTTATTTCAGACTCAAAAATATGCGAAATTTTCGGGTCATTGCGCCAATTAGCCAGCGCTTCGCTGAACATCTCCATTTCTTCCTCAATGGGCTGGCCGGTCAAAAGGTTGGATCCGCTTTCCAAAAAAGAATAGACCTGATGCCCTTTCTTTTTCAGTTCCTCTGTCAGATATTCAACCTCTTCCTTGTTTTTCCAACGTGAAGCGATAAAAAATTTCATGTTATAATCATTATATAATAATTTAATCAGAAATCAAACAAATTTGTGGATAATTCATTAAAGCCAAATTTCGTGTTTTTCGGAACCCCGGAATTTGCCGCGAAGATTTTAGGAAAACTGGTTGAGGCCGGCTTTGTTCCCAAGGCCGTTGTTTGTAATCCCGACCGTCCGGTTGGCAGAAAAAAAATCATCACTCCCCCGCCGGTGAAAGTCTTAGCTCAAAAACATAATATTAAAGTACTCCAACCCGAAAAATTGGAAATTGGAAATTGGAAATTGGAAATTGGCGAAGTTGCCTTCGCCGTTGTTGCCTCTTATTCCAAAATCATCCCTAAAAAAATTCTGGAAATTCCTAAGTTGGGGGTT
>CAYIEH010000040.1:0-3124 GCA_964362385.1 uncultured Candidatus Saccharibacteria bacterium | reverse complement strand
TTTAATGGAATTGGTTACTGAGCCGGATATTGAAAACGGCAAAAAAGCTGTTAGTTTTGCGAAAGAATTCCAACTGATTTTAAGGTATTTGGATATTTCCGACGCTGATATGGAAAAAGGACATATGAGAATTGAAGTGAACGTTTCATTAAGCGACAAGGAATTAGGGATAAAGGTGGAGGTAAAAAACATCAATTCGTTTAAAGCGGTTGAAAGCGTTATTGACTATGAAATTAAAAGGCAGGAGGAAATTTTAGATAAGGGAGAAAAGGTTAAGCAGGAAACTCGCGGCTGGGACGATAAGAAAAAAACAACAGTATCTCAAAGAATAAAAGAAGAAGCCCATGATTATAGGTATTTTCCCGAACCGGATTTGCCCATTTTATTGTTGAAGCCGAACCCCGAAGAAAAGCAAGCTTCTTACGGGGTAAACTCCAGTGAGGCTGAAACAGCACAAAATGGAGCATCCCGCCTTTTTGAGCGAAGCGAAAAGGGCGGCGGTGCCGCTGTTTTCAATCTAGAGCAATTAAAAATGGAAATTCCGGAGCTTCCGCAACAAAAGCGGGAACGATTTGCCAAAGAATATAGGCTTTCAAAAGATCAAATTGAAATATTGATAAGCGATCCGGAATTCGCCGAATATTTTGAGGAATCGGCAAGCGAACTGAAAACCTTCGGCAGAAACAGCGATATTGACATAGATAATCAATTATTATATAATTATCTAACTTCAGATTTAAGAGGTCTGATAAAAGGGAAAAATCTGGATATTAAGGATCTTAAAATCATTCCCGAACATTTCGCGCATCTGGTTTTTTTGATTTCAAGCGGAAAATTAACAAGCAGAATGGCAAAGGAAATTTTAGGAGAAATGCTTAAAGGCGCGGACCCCGAGACTATTATAAAAGAAAAATCATTTCACGAAGCTGTTGGCGATAAATTATTGGATGAAACAATAGAATTAATATTAAAAGAAAATCAAAAAGCGGTTGAAGATTATAAAAAAGGCCAAGAAAATTCTTTGCAATTTTTAATCGGCCAGGCAATGAAAAAATTAAAAGGTCGAGCCGACCCGGAAGTGTTAAAGTCATTATTTAAAAACAAATTAAAATTATGATGGAAAAAGGATCGTTTTCCCATGAAAAAAATAAGGAAGAAGAAGATGCTTTAGAACAAGGTTCTCCCTATCCTTTTTCGCCGGAAATTAACTTAGAAAAAATAAAAGAGGAAATAGCGGAAAGCGATGTGGATAAAAGCGGAATTACCGATAAAGAGTATATAGAAAAGAAATTAAAAGAAGGACGAGCGCATTTGACTGACATAGAAAGAATTAAAGAATCGGAAAAATTCGCGCCAAAAAGGGAATTAATTAAAGAATTGGAATTAAAAAAAGAAATCCAAAAGAAACCCGAAATTTCCAAAGAGCTTAAAGATGTCATTACCATATTTAATTATGAAGTCCAGTCAAAGATTGAAATACTGGCTGGGGGAAGAGAAGCCAGACGTTTTCCGGATGAAAAAGCAGAAGAGGAGGCTCGCAAATTTATTGAAAGTACTTATAGTAGGCTTATTGAAGAAAAAAGGATCAAGACACAAGCCGATGAAGACGCATTTATTCGGAATTTAGAAGTTATTACTCCGGCAGGCAAGAAAATTTTGGAAGAATTCAAAGCGGCAAGATTGCACAATCTTGAAGGAACAGTATAGCGCGAATGGAACTAAAATTCCCCGTGGCGTTTTTTGAAGCAATAAGTTATTTAAATTCTTTTATTAAATTAAAAGCGTCATCCTCTTTTTCTATCCAATGAATTTTTTTATCCCGCTTGAACCAGGTCATTTGGCGTTTGGCGTATTTAACTGATTCTTTCACTATTAAATCTTTCATTTCTTTTTTACTTGCTAAACCGCGCAAATATCTTGAAATAAATCTGTATTCCAAACCTAGATTATCAAGCCGCTTCCAGCTTACCCCGTAGGAAGCCGAAGGCTTTCCTTCGGGGTTTAATCTTTGCTTGCGCAGATTTTCCACTTCTTCAATCATCCCGATTTTTAAACGTTTTAACAGGCGTTTTTTAATCCGCTTTTTTAATTCTTCGGGAGATTTTTTAATTCCGATTTTCAAAAATTCGTAATGCTCATTATGTTTCGGCGTAGCGCTATCCGATGGGATAGCAGGCACGGGGGATTTGGTGGTTATTACGATTTCCAGAGCGCGGATTAAACGGCGGCGATTTTTTGCGTCTATATTTTGCGAACGGCGCGGGTCAAGTTTGCTTAATTTTTCAAATAATTTTTCTGTGGATAATTTTTCTAATTTTTGGCGCAGTTTGGGCTGGGGCAAAACTTTTGGAAAATTAGTTTCATAAACAAGGGAATCAATATAAAGTCCGGTGCCTCCGCAAATTATCGGAATTTTTCCGCGTTTTAAAATCTGTTTTATGGCTTTTTGAGCCAGTTTTTGGTATTGGGAAACCGTGAAAGTTCGCTTGGGCGAAGCAATGTCTAAAAGATGGTGCGGTATTCCCCGCATTTCTTTTGCCGTGATTTTGCCGCTCCCGATATCCAGTTCTTTATAAACCTGCCGCGAGTCGGCAGAAATTATTTCGCCGTTGAATCTACGTGCTATTCTTACAGCCAATTCTGATTTTCCCGAAGCGGTTGGTCCTAAGATAACGATAATTTTAGATTTCATAAATATAAAAAGAATTAGCGATGGTTTTTAAAGGCTTGTTTTTTTAAAGCTTAACCCATAGAGTCCTTAAAAATCAAAAATAAAGTTATCCACAAAATAGTTGCGTAATTTTTATAAACAGGTTAAAATTAATTATTCTGAAAGAAAGGAGGAACTGCATTATGATGAAGAAGCCATTTGCAGTGGCAGCAGCGAAGAAGATATAAAACGTTAAAAAAAGCAGGCGCGCGGAATATAGAAAAATTGGTGTAAGTAGGAATGCAGATGTCCAGCAAGGATGCTGGCAGTGCGAGCGGAGTTTCCAAGCGGACCCGCGTCCTGTAAATCACTTTCGCAATTTTACAATTTAATAATCTAATGATTTCTTCCCGAGGTCCGGCTGGGGGGGGGGGGGGGGGGGGGGGGGGGGGGGGGGGGGGGGGGGGGGGGGGG
>CAYIEH010000039.1:0-3362 GCA_964362385.1 uncultured Candidatus Saccharibacteria bacterium | reverse complement strand
GCTCATAACGAACAATCAAAATTAAAGTTGCCTGTTTTTTTCGGTGCAGTCGGCAATATCGCGCTTAACGTTTTATTAATTCCGCCTTTTGGAATCGTAGGTTCTGCTATCGCCACCGTCATAGCTCAATTTTTAAATGTCGGTTTAACTTGGCGAGCAGCCAAAAAAATAAGCGATTTTTCCACTTTAAAATACCTGAAGAAAATATTTGCTTCGGCAATAATAATGGGATTTTTCAGTATGGTTTTTAATTTTACCGGCCTTAACGTCATAATAAACATAATCTTATCGGCCGGAATTTATTTCTATTCCCTTTATCTGATGAAAGAAGAAATTTTCAAAGACATTTTGTCGTTAATACCTTTCTTAAAAAAATTTGCCAATTAAATCCCACAAGTTATGCGTGGAATTAGAAATATTTTTCCAACTTTTTCGTGATAACATCCACGGTAAAATTTTCTGAAGCGTATTTAAATCCCCTTTCTCCTATTTCCTTCAGCTTGTTTTTCTCCCCGTAAATTTTACGCGTAATTTTTTCGGCCTCTTTTAAATCGTCCGACTTCGTGGCGTAGCCACACTTGGCTTTTTCTAAAACGCCGAATCCGTCGCTTTCTTTGTTTAAAAACGCGACAATCGGTTTCCCGGCGGCCATATACCCTAAAATCTTGCCCGGCACAAAAGATGTCTTATTATTACTGCTCAAACAAACCAGTCCAACATCGGAATCTTTCGCTAAATAAGGATATTCCTCTTTTGAGACAAACGGCTTAATGATGACGTTGCTCAACGAATATTTATTTATCAATTCTTCGATTTTCGGTTTTTCGGAACCGTCGCCAACCAATAAAAAAACCAAATCTTTTAAATCGGAAACGTTCTTGGCAACCTTGACCATAAATTCCAATCCCTGCGCCGGCCCCATAATTCCTCCAAAAACAAAAACAAATTTCCCATTAAGTCCGAATTTATCCCGAAAAGAAATATTTTTAGTCAGGTTTTTAAATGGTTCAAGATCAACCCAATTATGCAGAGTGATTATTTTTTCTTCCGGCACTCTTTTTTTATCAACCAAAAACTTGTGGCCGCCGTCGGAATGAAAAGTAATTTTATCGGCCGCTTTGTAAACTTTCTTTTCTATCCACTCAAAAAGCCAAACAGCGGGCTTATGTTTCCACCCCTTAAGCACTCCCAAATCAATCGCGTTCTGGGGGAATATATCCTGAAGGTTTAAAATGAATTTAGCGCCGTAGCGTTTTTTTATTTTTGAACCAATCAAAGCTAAAGGAATCGGCGGACTATAAACAATAACTACATCTAATTTTTCTTTAATGAATTTTTTGATTCCGAAAAAAAATAAGGTCGGCATCAATAATTGAGAAATGCCGCGAATGATAAAATTAACTTTTTTCTGGGGCAAGGTTTTGACTCTGATGACTTTTATGCCGCCTTCGTCAGTAAATCGTTCAAAGATTTTACTTTTTAATTCTTCTGGTAAATAGTATTTTGGATAAGTAGTGGCAACCCAAATATTATGGCCGCGTTTTTTAAGACCTTCGGCTAGTTCTTTCATTAAATGAGCAGCCGAAGAAACTTCCGGCGGATAAACATCCGCCACAATCAGGATATTTTTCATTATTTTTTATATCCTCTTTTTTTCTGAATTATTTTTGCCAAACCGACAACAAGCCGTAAAACCTTGCTTGAAACATTGGTGTCGCGGTAATTTCTCGGGATATTGAATTTTTCGCCTGCGGCAACCTGTTTGGTTGTAATATCAATCGCCTGTAAAATTACGTTTTTGTCCAGGCCGGACAAAATCAAAACCCCTTCATCAAAAGCCTCAGGACGCTCAGAGTTTTCCCTTACCTGAATTGCCGGAAAGCCCATAATTGAGGATTCTTCCTGAATCGTTCCACTATCTGATAAAACGCAAAAAGCGTTTAACTGAAGATTATTGTAGTCAAAATATCCGAATGGTTTATGGAGATTAATTAATTTATTGATTTCAAATTTGTATTCATCAAGCCGGTTCCGCGTGCGCGGATGAACGCTCATTATAATCGGCATTTTGTAAATTTCAGCAACCGCGTTCAAGGCATCCATTAATTTTTTAAGCGATTCTTTCGTATCAACGTTTTCCTCCCGATGAATGCTCGCAACAAAATATTTAACCTTTTCTAATTTTAATTCTTTTAAAATTTGGGATTTTTCAACGTCATTTTTATAACACTCCCAAACCTCGGCCATGGGCGAACCAGTCACATAAATCGTTCCGGGATGTATTCCTTCCTGCATTAAATACAGCCGCGCGTTTTCGCTGTAAGGCAAATTAATATCGCTAATGTGGTCAACAATTTTTCTGTTTACTTCTTCCGGTACGTTTTCGTCAAAACTACGATTGCCGGCCTCCATATGGAAAATCGGGATTTTCATTCTTTTTGAGATTATTGCCGCCAAAGCGCTATTGGTGTCGCCCAGTACTAAAATCGCGTCCGGCATTTCTTTTTTCAAAACCTCTTCGCTTTTTGAAATTATGTTGGCGACTTGCCCACCCAAAGTTTCCGATTTAACCTCCAGAAAATAATCCGGCTTTCTCACTTTCAAATTTTCAAAAAAAACCTTATCCATCTCGTAATCGTAGCTTTGACCAGTGTGAACCATTGTATGATTCACGTATTCGTCAAGCTTGGCAAAAACCCGCGACAAGCGAATAATCTCCGGCCGTGTGCCGAAAATCGTCATTATTTTCAATTTGTTTAGATTATTTTTCATATCAAACCTCTTCAAAAAACGTATCCGGATCATTTGGATTATAAATCTCGTTTATCCAAATTAAAAGCTTCATTTCATTATCGCCGATATTTTGGATATTATGCGTCCAATTCAATTTCATTTCAACTAATTCCGGCGCATCACCGGAAACAATTTTTTCTTCAATTTTATTATTATCTCTATTTCTTTGCTTGATTTTCGCCTTTCCTTCAATAACACAAAAAATTTCTTTTTTCTTCGTATGATAATGATTGCCTCTTATAACGCCGGGCTTAGTGGTGGAATAAGAAACTTGCCCGAAATTCGGAACCTTAAAAACCTCCACAAAATTTCCCCTTTCATCGCTTTTTATTTCCAATTTTTTATTTTCCATTTTTGTATGATAAATAAGTTTTATATAAATCCTTTTGAAATTTATTTTTTGGCTTAATTCCGTTTTTAAACCCAATTATTGTTTTCGCCAATTCAGAAACAGCAGTTTCATTGCTTGAAGATATTGCTTTTAAATAAAAATGATTTTTTCTTTTAGCCAATAATTCTTTGGTTATTATTTTAACCAAATCGCCGACATAAAGAAATTTGAATTTTTT
>CAYIEH010000038.1:0-3430 GCA_964362385.1 uncultured Candidatus Saccharibacteria bacterium | reverse complement strand
ACCATCCGCACGGAGATATTTCCGTGTACGACGCTATGGTGAGAATGGCGCAGAATTTTTCTTTGCGCTATCCGCTGGTTGACGGACAAGGAAATTTTGGCAGTATTGACGGCGATTCCGCCGCCGCTTACAGATACA
Source organism: uncultured Candidatus Saccharibacteria bacterium (assembly GCA_964362385.1). Taxonomy (GTDB): domain Bacteria; phylum Patescibacteriota; class Minisyncoccia; order UBA6257; family UBA9933; genus CAYIEH01. Next base: position 3,292 of record CAYIEH010000038.1, on the reverse strand, counting down.
CCGAAGCAAGGTTGTCAAAAATCGCCGAGGAATTATTATTTGATATTGAAAAAGAAACTGTTGATTGGCAAGCGAATTATGATGCCACAACGCAAGAACCGAAAGTATTGCCTGCCAAACTTCCCAATCTTTTGTTTAACGGCGTCTCAGGCATTGCTGTTGGAATGGCAACCAGCATTCCGCCCCATAATTTAAGCGAAGTTATTGACGCAACGGTTCATCTGATGGAAAATCCGAAAGCCGCAACCAAGGATTTGTTAAGTTTCATCAAAGGGCCGGATTTTCCGACTGGCGGCGTGATTTACGACAAGAAATCTATTATTGAAGCCTATACTTCAGGCAGAGGAAGCATCCCTATGCGGGCGGTTTCAGAAGTCCAGGAAAGAAAGAGCAACCAGTTTAACATAGTGATAACCGAGATTCCTTATCAGGTGAACAAATCCGAATTGATTTTAAAAATCGCCGACTTGGTGCAGGATAAAAAAATTGAAGGAATCAGGGATTTAAGGGACGAAAGCGACAGGGACGGATTGAGAATCGTCATTGAATTAAAAAACGACATTCCTGCCCAGAAGATTTTAAACCAACTCTATAAGCATACGGATCTTCAGAAAAATTTTAACTGCAATATGCTCGCTCTGATAAACGCCAACGGCAAACTGCAGCCCCAACTTTTGTCTCTTAAAGAAATTCTTGAATATTATATTGACCACAGAAAAGAAGTTGTAAAAAGAAGAGCGGAATTTGATTTAAAGAAAGCCAAAGAACGCGCGCATATTCTGGAAGGACTAGCAAAAGCGCTTGACCAAATAGATCAAGTAATTTCAACAATCAAGAAATCAAAAGACAAAGAAGAGGCGCATGAAAATTTAGTAAAAAAATTCAAACTCACCGCCATTCAGACAACTGCGATTTTGGAAATGCGGTTGCAAACTCTTGCGGCTTTGGAAAGGCAAAAAATTGACGACGAATTAAAGGAAAAGAAAAAATTAATGGAGGAATTGGAAATTCTTCTTAAAAGTCCGGCAAAAATTTTAAAAGTCGCCAAAGACGAACTTTTGGAAATAAAAGCAAAATACGGCGATGAGCGGCGCACAAAAGTAATTTCTTCCGGCATTGAGGAATTCAAAGAAGAAGATTTAGTTCCGGAAGAAGACGTTGTCATCAATCTTTCTCAAAGCGGGTACATTAAACGGGTGTTGCCGGACGTTTTTAAAAGCCAGCGCCGGGGAGGCAAGGGATTAATCGGGTCAGAGGTTAACGAAGAGGATTTTCTAACTCACTTTATCGCCGCGAACACTCACGACAATATTTTGTTTTTTACCGACAGGGGCAGAGTTTTTCAGACAAAAGTTTATGAAATTCCGCAAGCCAGCCGCACCTCCAAGGGCAAGCTGATACAAAATTTTTTGGAGATTCCTCCTGAAGAAAAAATTAGCGCCATTGTGGCTTATGCCGGCAAATCGCCGGACAGCAGGCAATATCTGGTAATGGCCACTAAAAACGGAATAATCAAAAAAACTTCAATTGAAGATTTTGCCAACATCAGGAAAACGGGAATTATCGCCATTAATCTTCAAAAAGGAGATTTGCTTAAAGACGTCAAGCTTTCTTCGGGAAAAGACGAAATTATTATAATCACGGCGCTGGGCCAGGCGATTCGTTTTAAAGAAGCTCAGTTAAAGCCTTTGGGCAGAAACGCCTCGGGCGTCAAGGCGATTAAATTTAAAAAAGGGGATTTTGTCGCGGGATTTGATATAATAAAAGAAAACGATAAAACAAATAAAGATTTTAGATTATTGGTTGTGACGGAAAACGGTTTTTCAAAACAGACGCCGCTTAAAGAATATAAAGTTCAAAGCCGGGGAGGAATGGGAATTAAAACCGCAAAAATCAATTCAAAAACAGGAATGATTGTTTCCGGACAGGGTACCGAGGATAAAGAAGAGCTTTTGGCGATTTCCGCAAAAGGCCAGGTGTTAAAAACAAAATTATCGTCAATCAGAATCGCCGGCCGGGCCACAAGCGGCGTCAGAATTATGAAACTGAAAACAGGCGATAAAATCGCTGGCATCATCGCGCTGTAATCCCGTTAGAAGTGCGTTAATCGCCTACTCGCCTCGCTGTAGCTTTGGCCAGTCTCGCCGAGTCTAGGCGGGCGAAGCGGGTCGGCTTTATACAATACCACAGCATAATATTCACAACGCTTCTAACGGGGTAAAACAATAATTTTCCATTGAATTTCGCGGAATAAAATAATGAATTTCACTAAATCTCAAATTATTATCTTCGGAGCCGTTGGTTTTGTCGTCTTGTTTTTAATTCTGGGTTTTTTTGGAATTATTCCCATTTTTAAAACAGGAACCAGCGGGCCTTCCGGGTCGACAAACCAAATTGTTTTAAATTTTTGGGGCATAGACAGTTATGAGTCGTTCAAGCCGCTTTTTGATATTTTCAGCCAGACAAACCAGGGCATTAAAATAGAATATCGGCAGATTGACGAAAAAAATTACGAGAATACCCTGCTTAACGCCATGGCCGTCAGCAAGGGTCCGGATATTTTTATGTTCCACAGAAGCTGGCTGCCAAGGCAGGGAGACAAAGTCGTCCCGGTTGATAATTCGCAATTTTCTCTTTATAATCTTCGCCAGCTTTTTCCGGATGTCATTGAAAAAGATTTTTCGTCCAATAATAAAATTTACGCTTTGCCGCTTTATCTGGATTCTTTGGCGCTTTTTTACAACAAAGATATTTTTAATTCCAAAAGCATCGCCATTACTCCCTCCACCTGGAATGATTTTGGAAATTTAATTCCCGTTTTGACCCAGTTTGATTTCAGCCACCAGATTAAAAAATCCGCGGCGGCAATCGGCGGCTCCGGCAAATCAATCAAAAACGCGTCCGACCTTCTGACTCTTTTAATGCTTCAGTACGGCTCTCAATTTACAGACCCGCAAACCGAAAAAATCGCGTTTGACGATTATTCTTTTAAGGCTTTTAATTTCTATCTTCAATTTTCCAATTCTTCCGACAGCCATTATACATGGAGCGACAATTTTGCCGACTCAATTGACGCTTTTAGTTCCGGAGACGCGGCAATGATTTTTGATTACAGCCGCCGGATTCCGAACATCAAACAAAAAAATCCGTTTTTGAATTTCGCCGTTGCTCCGATGCCCCAATTTGACGTTTCCCGTCCCGTAAATTACGCAGATTTCTGGGGATTGGCGGTTTCAAAACAGAGCCAGTATCACAAATAAGCGTGGGATTTTATTTTCTCCGCTGTTGCTGA
>CAYIEH010000037.1:0-3478 GCA_964362385.1 uncultured Candidatus Saccharibacteria bacterium | reverse complement strand
GCATGCCTTATCCACGCCGCCAGCGTTCATCCTGAGCCAGGATCAAACTCTCTAAAATTTGCCCACGAGCACGAGCTTAGTGAGCGAAGTGCGAGTGGCTGCAAATATTAGACCCGCCGAAGTTTTTCCGCCTTAGGCGGAAACGAAGGCGGGTTACAAAAAAATAATGTAACTCTCCTTCGTCCCGCTTTTAGCGGGACTGCGGCGAGCCCTCAATATCGCAGCCGCTCGGCCTTCGCCTACGGCTCGCCCTCTCGGGCGATATTGGGATAACTAAAAAAATTCTGATTTATTGTACTCGCTAAATTGTAAAAGTTCTGGAATTTCTGCCGCTTATAAAATCAATACACCCACCTTTATCTGCTTTATTCCTAAAACAAGCAAAGGTGGATGCAAAAGCTTAACTATTAAATTATAAATAAGCCTATTCCATAATAGTATCATTATAAACACGCCAAAAGACTTGTCAAGCATCGAAAACGTTGCTAAAATTCTTTAAAACCGCTATAGTTTAGCCACTAGTGAAATTTAAAAAACCCAATCACTAATGGCTAGTCGCTAGCGGCTAACTACTATTATTATGAAAAAAAATACCCACCCGACCTATTATAAAGAATCTAAGATTCGCTGCGCTTGCGGCAATGCTTTTGCAATTGGTTCAACTAAACCGGAAATCAATGTTGAAATTTGTTCCAGGTGTCATCCTTTTTATACCGGCAAAGCAAAAATTATTGACGTTGCCGGAAGAGTGGAAAGGTTTAAGGCAAGACACGCGAAAAAAGTAAAAACTCCTATAAGAAAAAAACACGAAAAGAAAACAAAGAAATCTGTGAAAAAGCAAAAAAAGGCGAAATAACAAGAAGGGGCAGCAACCCCCTTTTTTTAAATTTCATTATGAGGTATTATTTTTTAGAGGAGGATTTGGATGCTCTGGATAAAAGGATTCTTGAGCTGAAAAATAAAATAAAAGAAGCCCAGCAAGATAAACATTTGTCCACAACTCAAAGCTCTGAAACATGGCATGACAACTATGGCTTTGAGGAGGGCGTGCGCCAGATAAATTTTTTAGCCAATAATATCTCAAAACTTCTGGAAATAAAAGCAAAAGCTTATGTTGTTCATCCGAAAAAAAATAAAAAGGCGAATATCGGGGGTATAATAACTTTCCAAGACGAAACCGGAAAAAAGAAGGAAATAAAAATTGGAAGTTTTTTAATTCTCAATGGAGAAAATGGCGCTATTTCATACCAATCTCCACTTGGAAAAATTCTTATGGGAGCGGAAAAAGGCGAAACAAGAACGGGCTTAATCGGAGGAAAAGAAAAGATGTTTTTAATACTTGAAATTAAGCAGAAATTAAATAAAAGAGCCTAGAAGGATTGCCAAGCCCCGTTAGAGACAAATCGCCCCGAGGCGGTCGTAGCCGTACCTTCGGTTGGGCGGTCTCTGACGGGATAAGTCAAAATTTCACTCTCTTTAAAATTTATGAAGACTATTTTAATAATTGACGATAATAAAGACCTTGCGGAAATCTATTCCACCCGGCTAAAAGCCGAAGGTTTTAATACCGTTGCCGCTTTCAATGCCGAAGAAGGACTGAAACAGATTAAAAAATCAAAACCCGATTTAATTCTCACGGATATAATAATGCCGGGGCTTAAAGGAACGGAGTTATTTTTAAAACTCAAAGAAAATCCCGAAACCAAAGATATAAAAGTGGTGTTTATGACCGCTTATGCCAGCACTACCACTCCCTGGGGCGAAATAGCCACCGAAAGTTATGCTTTAAAAATCGGCGCTCAAGGATATTTAAGAAAAGAAATACCTCTTGAATCTTTTGTTGAGGCTATTAAACAAATTATTGCTCTTTAACCGCCGAGAGCAAAACGATAAATTTCGAACCTTTGTCTTTTCCTTCGGATTCCGCCCAAATTTTACCTTTGTGGTCTTCCACAATCCTTCTGCTTATATAAAGCCCTAAGCCGGAACCCAAAATCAGTTCATCCTTTACTCCTCGGGAAAATCTCTGGAAAAGTTTGTCTATAAGCTCTTTTGACATTCCTCTTCCGGAATCGCTTATGGTAATTAACGCAGTAGTAGGTTGCTGGTTGCCTGCCCCGTAGCGAGCTTGCTCTGCTTCGGGGTCAGTTGTTAGTTGAATTTTCACCCATCCTTTTTCGGTGTATTTAATCGCGTTATCTATCAAATTTCTGAAAACCTGGCTTAGCTTGAAACTATCCCCATTTATTTTTATCCCTTTTTGTTCCGATTCAAAAATCAGGGTTAAATTTTTCTGTTTGGCGGCAAACTGAAAATCGTCAATTATCTCCTTTAAAAATTTATCCGCTTCAAGCTCGTGAAAATCGTAATGCATCCTGCCATCTTCCAGATGGCCGAGGTCAAGAAGATTGTTTAACAAATCAATCAGTTTGCCGCTGACGATTTTGATTTTCAGAAAAAAATTTCTCAGTTCCTTTTCGTTTTTTACAGCCCCGCTTTCCGCCAAAGAAGTATAGCCCTTAATCACTATCAAGGGATTTTTGATTTGGTGCGCGGCAATCGACAACAATTCCGATTTATACACGCTCAACTTTTCAATCTGTTCCCTTTGCGCTATTTCCTTTATAACGCTTCTTATCAGCAAAATTCCGGCGATAACCATAAAAATTAACGATCCTCCGGTAAGCAAATACCCGCGAAATGAATCCTGCATAATAAAATTAATCAAAGTCGCTATCCAAATAATAAAAACCAAAAATTGGGTGGCTATGATTTTTATGTTTAAAAAGTGATATTCAAAAATAGCCATTGCCGTTAGAACAACCCAAACAAACGAAGCGTATGCGGTGATGTCGTAATAAGGAGATTCTCCGATGATAAGGGGAATAATCGCAGTAGTAATAATTCCTGTTATAAAAAAAATTGCTACGCCTAAAATAAAATATTGCAGTTGCAACTTTTTAAAGCCGCTGCTTTTAAAAAATTCTTTTAAAAGATTGACTAAAATTAACGCAATACAAACCGCGATATATAATCTTCCCAAAAAATCCAATTTACCCGCCGAACTTGAAATATTCGGGTATTTAAGATACACGAATTTGACAATAAGGTTTGTGGTTAAGGCGAAATAACTTATTATTGCGGCCCCTAAATACAATAAAAACGCTTTTATTTTGAGATATTTAAGGTTCTGAACAAAATAATAAGTGAAGATTATAAAAGACGGCAATACAAAAACGCCCAGCCAAGTTGTCCTATACCAATAAACCGACGCTATTGAATCGGCATTCCAAAAAAAATAAGTTCCTCCGCAAAAAAGAGCGTAAAGAGCCGTGAAAAAAGCGGAGAAACCGAGCCAAATTTTAGATTTATCTTTTTCAGCCCTTTGCCAAATAATCAAAGACAAAATCAAAAGACAAAAAGCGACGATAAATAAAGAAATCCCCCTTAATTTTAAGATATCCATTATAATAAATTT
>CAYIEH010000036.1:0-4334 GCA_964362385.1 uncultured Candidatus Saccharibacteria bacterium | reverse complement strand
ATGACTGAAGCCGACTTCCTGTATTTCGCGCTTGCCCGCAATCCCGATTCCCACATTGCCCAAAGAATTCTTCTTTGAACCGGCTTTAATCCGTCGCGCACATCCGGAAGAGCGCGCGATACGATAACGGACATCGCGTAATCAAGATACGACTCCTGAAGCTCATCCGATATTTCCCGTTTTTCAATCCTTTGACTTACTCGGGATTGGTCCCGGGTGTTATCAAATGGGTCGATTTTTTGTTTTTGGTTTTTCATGTCAATTTTATCGCGGATTTTCTATTGTGATTTTTTTCTCCCCGCCTATTTTAGGAATTTTATAAATAATATCAATAATGAAATTTTTTGCTTTTATTTTTATGTTTCCGGCCGTAACCGCCAATCCGGTTTTAAAAACCGGCCAAAAACCGACTTCAATTTCCTGACTCGCTGCTTCGTTGGGATTTTTTAAAACAAATGCATTCATATAATAGGCCCATGCCGTTATCACGATGATTATTGAAATGCCGCTTAGTATGACGAGCCAGCGTTTTTTGCTTTTTTCGTCTGAATTTTGAATTTTTTTAAAAAAAATAAGCATTAAATTTGTAAGTTCAAGCGGCAAGTCGCAATTATATCTTTAATACAACAAGCTGCGTCGGCTTTATGGCCGCCAAATCTTTTTTCTTGATTGTTAATTTTTCCTGAGGCTCAACTTTATGATGGTTAAATTCTTCAATAAAAATTTTTAAATCGTCTCCGGGTCTTTTAAGCCCCGGAATTTTATGAAAAGTCGGAATCGCAATTTTGGGATGAACCTGCCTGATCAGCTTAACTGCTTTCTTTTGGTCAATAAACGGTTTCCCGCCGGCCGGGATAAACATAATATCAATGTCCGCCAGATGCTCCATTATTGAGGGCGCCGGCGCGTCTGACAGATGCCCCAAAAAACAAAATTTTACATCCTCTATGATTGCCGTGTAAATCGTTTTTAAAATTTTTTCGGTAATTTCATTCTCCGACAAAAACCCGCGAATACTGACATTTTTAAGGTCGTATTCTCCGGGTCCCGAAATAACGACAGCGTCTTTTTGTCTTTCTTGCGGCGGAAACGGAGACAAAGTTTTCAATAAAATATCAAATTTAAATCTCGGGGGGGGAAGGCCGCTTTTAGGGTCAATCGGATCAATTAGAACAGTCAGATCGCCGGCCTGAATCTTGAAACAATTTTCTCCGTAAAAAGAAATAGTCATAAAATGAAGCTCCGCAGACTTACATTTGCGGCATTTCTTGTTTCTTCGGCGGAGCGGAATCCGCCGAAGCCCCGCCTCGGCGAGGCGAAGGCGGATAAAAAATCCGAAGCGCAAATTTCGTATTTTAATTATACCTTGTTTCCCCTTGATTTTCAAATAAATTCTTATTAGAATTGATTCTTATGGCGGAAAATAAAAATGCCTCAATAATGAATCAGCTCACAAAAGCCGAATCAGGCATGATTTCTTTCCTGAAAGAAGGGGATTTGATTGAATCCAAGTTGCTGAACAAAGCGTCCCGCGCGGCGTTTTTTGACCTTGGAAAATTCGGCACCGGAATTGTCTATGGCGCCGGGCTTGCTGAATCTAAAAATATCATTAAAAATCTCAACGCGGGAGACACAATCAGCGCGAAAGTAATTGACCCTGAAAATGAAGAAGGATACATTGAACTCTCGCTGGTAAACGCCCAGGAGCAGAAAAGTTGGCAGGCCTTAAAAGATTTAAAAGAAAGCGGAGAGGCATTGACGGTAAAAATAAAAGGAGCCAACAGCGGCGGATTGATTTCGGAAATTAACGAAATAAAAGCTTTTTTGCCGGTTTCCCAGCTTTCAAGCCAGCATTATCCCAGAATTGAAAGAGGCGACCAGAACAAAATTTTAGCTGAACTCAAAAAATTCGTCGGACAGGAACTGACGATTAAAATCATAGATCTCAATCCTCGGGCTGAAAAATTAATAATTTCCGAAAAAGAAGCGGTTGAGGAAAACACTAAAGAGCTTATCAGTAAATACAAAGTCAACAATGTTGTTGATGTTATGGTGTCGGGAATCGCCGATTTCGGAGCTTTTGTGAGATTCATAGACAACCCCGTCATTGAAGGACTGATTCATATTTCCGAACTTGATTACCGCTTGATAGACAGCCCCAAAGAAATTGTCAAAATTGACGAAGCTGTCAAAGCAAAGATTATTGAGATTAAAGACGGCAAAGTTTTCCTTTCATTAAAAGCGCTTAAGCCGAATCCGTGGGAAAATGTCGCAGAGAAGTTTAAAGAAAGTCAGGAGATCAGCGGCGCTGTTTATAAATTTAGTCCGTTTGGAGCTTACATCAGCTTGGGCGACGACCTTTACGGGCTTATTCATGTTTCTGAATTCGGTTCTTTGGAAGAGCTTAAAAAACAGCTTGAAATAGGAAAACAATACGATTTCATTATTAGCTCGTTAAAGCCCGAAGAAAAAAGGATAATCCTAAAGCTCAAGCAATAATTTCCAACATAATTTATCTAGGGGCTTGCCCCGTTAGAAACCTGCTTATGTGGTATGTCTATGTCTTGCAGAATAAACAAGGAAATTGGTACATTGGTTTAACTAGAGACCTGCGAAAAAGAATTTTAAGCCATAATTTAGGACGGAATAAGTCTACAAAACACTGCATATCCTGGAAGATTATTTATTGCGAGGTTGGTTTAAATAGAGAAGACGCCAGAGCTAGAGAAAAATATCTTAAGTCAGGCATGGGTAGACGTTATCTAAAAAACAGATTAAAATTCTTTTTTGCCAAAGGTTTCTAACGGGGTTGACTTTTTATAAAAATCGTTTATAGTGAAAATAGCTTTTTTATAAATCCACGAAGGAAGGAGGTTAGTTTTAGGTAAAGGCGTTTCTATTTTTTCAAACATTTAGAATGGAGGGAATATGTCTCTTTACCCCATGGCAGTGAATCCTATTTGCGGACACTGCTCAAGGATGATACTTAACATGGAAAAAGCATTTGAGGCAACGGACAAGGAAATATTCTGCAGTAAATTCGAGCATCAAGAGGAGATGAAACTCCGCAAAATCAGGGGGCATATACATACCATAAAAACATTCACCCCCATCGGCAAGCACATTGCCGATATGCCCTTCCATAACTTGGCCAGGGCGAGAGAGGTAGGCCTGCAGTACCTTCAGGCTATAACAGGGCTTTTTGAAAGAGTCAAAGAGCCGGAAAGGATTACGCCGCACATGAGGGAGATTGCCCAAACTCTCGGTTTGGAAAACGATATCTTCCTGCCTAATCTTCCTGCCTAAACTTTAAATCTTTGGAGGGTGACGCTTTCTCGAGAGCCCCCTGAAGTGGCGATTGTTCCTCCCTGTGTCGCCAGAGGCGGTCGCGTGGTTTTAACTGCGCGACCCCTTTTAATTTTAATGAGCCAAATTTTGACAAAATCTGATTTATAAAATAATATTGAATAACTGAAATGGACAATAAAATTTCGGAAAAAATAAAACCCGGCGCCAGCGTCAGAGTTTGGGAAAAAATAAAAGAGGGGGACAAGGAAAGAATCGGTAAATTCCAGGGCGTTGTTATTGCCGCAAAACAAGGCAAAGAAATCGGCGCCACTTTCACGGTAAGGTCAATTATCGGAGGAGTCGGGGTGGAAAAAATTTATCCGTATCAATCCCCGATGATCAATAAAATTGAAATTTTAAGTTCTCCGAAAAAAATCCGCCGGGCAAAACTTTATTTCTTAAGAAAATTATCCAAAAAGAAATCCCGGGAAAAAATCGGGGTGGCCGCGTAAAGGCGAGCCTCGCCTATGGCAGGCGTCATAAAGGATGGAATTTAGAATATAGAAAGGACATCAGCCCAAAGCTGACGTCTTTTAATTTCTTGAAAAACTTGTTTGTTTTAAACATAATTGAGCCATGAGCCCGGGTGCTGTAACTGGTAGCCAGGCCAGCTTGAGGTGCTGGTGTCCGCAAGGACGTGGAGGTTCAAGTCCTCTCCCGGGCACCAAATTGGACTTCGCGATTTTTTCTTCCCCGCCTGCGCCGAGGCTTCGGCGGGCAGGTAAAAGGAAAATAGAACTTTTTTGTGGGGCAGTGCTCGGAGCGAGCAGGGCGGCGAGGCTAACCTCTTTCCCTTAAATATAATGAGGCGGCACGATGCCGCCTCGTTGTATTTTGGTGAGCCGCGCGTCGCGCGAAAATTTTGTGGAAAATAATTTAGTTAGTTTTGGTGCTGTAATTATACACTTTGCTCGAACCTATTTTGAACAGAAAACGGACTAATCGCGCGCCTCGTCCGCTCCCTTCGGTCGCGGTACAAAACCAAA
>CAYIEH010000035.1:0-4650 GCA_964362385.1 uncultured Candidatus Saccharibacteria bacterium | reverse complement strand
CCCCTTTCAGGGCACAATAAATATGCTAACAAATAGCCCAAAATAAGTCAAACGAGCGACTTAATGATAAGCTGCCTGATAGCGTGCCCCCTGCAATGCCCAAGCACTCCAAAATATGACGGCAAATTCAGTTCGGTGATTTTTCCTTTTTCGGCTTTTCGCAATATTCTCCTCTTTGTCTTTGTCCTCAATGCCCTGTAATGCGGTCTAACAACATAGCCGAGAAAATCAATGCCTTGGGAATATTTTCTTAAAATTATCTTATTTGGATGAAGCAACAGATTGAGATTGGTTTTCAAAAATTCGTTCAGGGGTTTGATAAGTTTTAACAGTTCGTTTTTATCGCAGCTGAGAATCAAAAAGTCGTCGCAATAACGCAGATAATATTTTTCTTTGAGGTTGTGTTTAACAAACTGGTCAAGTTCATTGAGATAAATGTTGGCGAACAACTGGCTTGTCACGTTACCAAGAGGGAGACCTTTGTCAAAACTTTTGACAATTTTTTCAACAAGCCACAGCGTATCATTGTCTTCAATTTTTCTCTCCATAAGTTTCAGTAAAATATTTTGGTTAATAGAGTCAAAGAATTTTTTAACATCGCATTTGAGGCAAAAGAAATTGTCTTTGTTGTTTTTGCTTAATTTGAGGGAGAATCTTTCCAGCCGGTTCACCGCCTTGTGCGTTCCCTTGCCTAACCGGCAGGAATACGAGTCATGAACGAATGACTTGTCAAAAATCTGATAAAGGACTCTGAAAATAGCGTGATGCAAAACTCTGTCGCGGACACATGCCTTGTTTATCAATCTCAATTTTGGGTCTTTGATGTAAAATGAGGTATAATTGGAATGTTGATAAGTTTTGACTGTTAATTCACGCTGCAATTGGAACAGATTGTCCTCTAAATTAAATTCAAATTCCTGCACATCTACTCTGCTTTTCTTCCCTTTCTTGAATTCCTTCCACGCCAAAAACAGGTTATCAAGCGAAATTATTTCGTCAAAAATTTTATGACTATTAAGCCCCCCCCCCTATGGTTTTGGAAAATTTGAAGCGCCTCTGGTGCATAAAGTTTGCGGGTTGTATGTGTTTTTTCATGAATGTTTGAAATTGTTTCCAAAGCAAGAAAAATTTTCTCTTGGGCAAAAAATTGAAAATGTTATTTTAGAAATAATGGAATCAATTTTAATTGCTTCATGTTCTTCGTTGCGTAAAAATGAATACATAAGAAACGCTAGTAATAAAAACGATTTATTAAAATATTTGATTCGTCTTGCTTATGAAACAAAATCTATAAATGATAAAAAATATCTACTTCTTGAAGAAAAAGCCATAGAAATCGGCAAGATGATAGGCGGGTGGATAAAATCTATTTAACTAATTAAGAAAGCGTCCGCATAGAACGCTTTCTTTTTTAGAGATACTACCAGAGGACGACCAGCGACATTGTCATTGCGATTGCCAGACGAATTGTAGTTGACATTAGCAAGACCGCCGTTGCCACGATTACCACCATTAAGCCGGTTGGAGTCCTCGAAAGTTGCCTCAAGCCGTCTATTTTCACCAAGAATTTAATCATTAAAGATTATTTTCTTTGCAATCCGCGGTGCGGATAATTTTTTAATCGGCAATCCTGATTTCAAATCAGGACACCCAAACCAGCCCAAGGCAAGGAGTTTCTCTTTTTTCTGTTTTATTAAAAACAGACGGCGAGCGCGAGAATAAACCTTGATTTATTCTTCATTAGCCCCGCCTGAATTAATTTTACAAAGTTTTGTGAAAAATAAAAAGGCCTTGGATTTTTTAATTTTTCCAAGGCCCAAAGACCAATTTTCCAAGGTCCTATTTTGAGAAACTCACCAGAGGACGACCAGCGACAAAGGCATGGCGATGGCCAGACGAATCGTAGTGGACATCAGCAAGACCGCCGTCGCCACGAACACCACCATCAAGCCGGCTGGAGTCCTCGAAAGAATCGTTAAACCATTCCCACGAGTTGAATTTGCCACGATTTTCATCGTAGAGATTGCCAATGGCATTAAACTCTACATAGCGCTCAAGTTGGATTTGCTCCGACTTAAGCCAAAGCTCTTTCGCCAGTTCGGCTAAGACCAATGGCCATTCATTTTTTGGAACAATGGCAAAACGTGATCCTGTCGGTGTTTTGTCGTGCTTGCCGATTTTTCCCTCTTTTCTTAATCTTTCGATTATTGGAGAAAGAGGGTCGTTGGGATAAACCTGAACGCCATTGTCGTAATCAACGCTTGACGTGAAGTCCGCCAAATACCAGCCGCGCTTGAGCAAGGCGCTATCTTTGGCAATTTTGCCTTCTTTTATTTTCTGGTAAAACCACGGTTCTGGTTTTATCCAGTTTTTGAGAGGCCTGTTCTCGCCAATTTCTTCGTCCGGTAAAAATACCGGCTTGAGATTAAACTTTTCCGCCTTTGCCAAATTTTCCTCCGTGAACCATTCCGGCAAAGAATCGACTTTAATTCTTTTGCCGAAGTGCTTGGAAAGAAGTTTGGCGGTTCTTGAACCGATGGCGCCTAAAGCAGTTTTTACTATTTTTGGATAAACAACCTTATGATTCACCACTGCCTCAAACATATTCTGCGTCATCGTCCCGTCGTCTATCTGACGGAAAAAATCCTTTAGCAGACCGGACCAATCCAACATGCTTCCGACTATTGGTTTTCCCATAGCCAGTTCCTCCTTAATAAATATGAATTTTTAAAGAGCCGATGGCTCTTTTGAGCTTGGTTATATTATACACGAATGAGATTTTTTGTCAATGGGCGAAGTTTTACCTAATCGCCAAAAGTTCCGGTTTGAAGATAAAAATAAGGCCGAGGACGAGCATCAGGAGACCGGCGATGAGATGGGAGTATTTCGTGTATTTTTTGTTGATGATGAGAAATTTTGACGAGAAGCCGGCGACTAGTAAGACAACAATATTCAAAATCATGTAAAAGAAAACGTAAAGAATGATGTAAAAATATTTTTGCAGGATGCCTGTATTTTGCAACGCCAGCGCCTGCGTGAAAATGACCGGAAAGCCGATGGAGCACATCAGCTCCACTAGATTGACGGAAAAAGCGATACCCGCCACGCCCGCGATAATCGCCCGCCAGTTTTTATTTAAAATTTGCGCAAATTTTTCGGAAACTTTTTTCTGTTGCTCCATGGTGCCAATCAAGCAGACATTGTATTTCTTCGCGATAAAATCATTTAGCGCCGCAACACCGCTCGCTATGGCGATAAGCCCGATAATTATTCTCACAATAGAAATGAATCCAAGGAAGACAAAGGCATTGAGCCACGCTGACATAAAAAGAAAATAAGAAAGACCGGAAACAAAAATGAAAGTCCAGCCGACAACCCAAAGTTTTTTTCTGTCGCCGATGGCAAGAATCAAAGTAATCATCGTGATAAGCGCCCACATGGAGCAAGGGTTGAAGCCGTCCAAAGTTCCGATAATGACGGCAAGAACGGGAATGGAAAATTGTTTTATATTAACTTCGCCGAGAAGGGGAAGTTTTGTCGTCTGCTGATTGCTTGAGGCTGATGGCTGATGGCTTCGTTCGTCGTTTACCATCTGCCTTATTTTCTGCCCGTAGTTGTCGGCGTTATCAAAGCCGACCAAAAATTTTTCGCCAACAATGGTGAACGGCACGCCCGGCGTTTCAACGCCGAATTTATCAAGCGCGTCTTTAAATAATTTTTGATTCGCCTCATTGTGCCAAACCTCGTATTCAATAACTTCCAAATCCGGCGTCTCTTTCTTTAAATTATTCAAAAACGCGCGTTCCGCCTGGCAGTGCGGACATTCCTCGCCGTGATAGAGAGTTAAAGTTATTTTTTCTTGCGCTTGTGTAAACGAAAAATTCAGGGCTACCAAAAACCCCGCGACAAGAAAAAATAAAAATAAATTTTTAAGAGTCATTTAAATTTTTACTGATAGTGATTATTAATATCGATAATTTCAATCTTATCCCTTTCTCTAAAAATAAAAATTGCGCGATATTTTCTATCAACCCTAAAACTCCAAAATTTCATTCTTTTCGGTTCAAGTAGTTCAGTTTCCAAGCTTGGATAGAAGGGGTTTTGTTCAAAAATATGTTTTTGTTTATCAAATTTTTTCCCTAGATTTCTTTGTTTTAGGTATTTTACAATATCGAGGTGAAGAGGAATTATTTTCATGGTCTAAAATAGGACGAGCGCTTCATTCCCTTTTTTAAGCTTTCTAGAAATTTTTTGCTATATTTTTTAGTCCCCCTAAAAATACCGACAATCTCATTGATATCATTACTTGGCGGAGAACTAAAAATATCCCCTTCCATTATTTGACGAAGATACTCATATCGAAACTTCTTTTCAATAAGCTCTTTATATTCTCTTTTAGGTATAACAACAGTTGAAGTACTCATGCAAAATATTATACCAAGCCAACCCAATTAAAGTCAATCTGCCACCCGCGGGGCTTGACGAGAGAGAGAGAGAGAGAGTAAAATACGATTAAAGTATTGGTAATTATAAGAATAAAAAAACCAATAAAAATATGGAAAAAGAACAATATCAACCAATGCCGGAAGAAATCAAAAGGGCGGAAGAAATAGCGGTGGAAAATAAAAAAGAGCAGGAAATAAAAAAACT
>CAYIEH010000034.1:0-4936 GCA_964362385.1 uncultured Candidatus Saccharibacteria bacterium | reverse complement strand
GTCCTAATACTTTTGAGACTACCTACGCGCCGGAGAGACCGGAGATTGTGTATTGCGAGCAATGTTATCAACAAGAGGTGGTATAACATTGCGAAGTCCTGAAGTTTGTTGAAAGGCCAATAATACTACATTAAGAGGTCCTTTATTGTTTACTATAGTTTACTATAGTTTGCTATAGTAAACAATAAATTAAATTAAAACTATTTATACAAAAGGAAGCGGCAGTTTTTATAGAGGCACATTTAATTTAAGCACAAATCAAAAAGCGCGGTTTCGTAATCTGTTTTTCCGCTTTTAATCAAAACATCGCAGTCGGCCAAACTCTTTGTCGTTTCAAAGTTTAAAAATTGCCGGCTGGCAAAGATATTAAAAACTTTCGCCGGTTCTTCTTTATTGATAAATAAATTTTCCAAAGCGGGAATTTTTTGGCTGATGTTTTTATTTTTTGAAACCGCGTCAATAAAATTAAAAATATTCGGCTCCTCAAAATAACTGATTACTTTCCCCAAATCATTTATTTCTATAATTTGTCCGTCTCTGCTTAGAAATTCCAGTTTTTCCAGTTCGGTTATCAGCCTCCAAGCGTCGCCTTGAAACAACATCGCCAGCAATCTTGCGGCAGCCGGAGCTAAATTCAACTTTCGCTCTTTTGCTTCTTTATTGACAAAAAATTCCAATTTTTCTCCGCTAAGGTTTTTAAACTCCTGATAAATCACCGGCTTTTCAAAAAGAAATTCAAAATCTTTCGGCGTTTCTTTTTCTTCAGACACGATAAAAATCAAATTTTCCGATTTTGCGCCGTTTTTAAACAAAATCTTCAGCTCTTTCAACAGATCGCCGTTTAGGTCGAAAATATTTTTTACGACAGCCATTTTTTTAAAATCAAAAATCGACTGCTGCAGGCAAAAATCTTTCAGTCTGAAAAATTCATCCGGATTCTCCAGATTAAAATAATCTATCGTAAAAACAGAATGTTTTTCCTGATAATTTCTTACAATTTCGTTTAGTTTTTGCTGGCGCCGGTAAGAATCCGGCCCAAAAAGATAAACAATCATTGATTAAGTATCAGACGCTATGCGCTATGTGTCAAGAATTGTTTTTAGACTTGATACTTGATGCCCGATGTTTAATACTATATGCATGAGTTTTGACATTATAACAATATTCCCAGATGCGGTGAAGGCGTATTTAAACGAATCCATTTTAAAACGCGCGCAGAAAAAAGGCCTGATAAAAGTCAAAATCCATAATCTGCGGGATTTTACAACCAATAAACACAAAAGGGTTGATGACAAGCCTTTCGGCGGAGGGCCGGGGATGGTGCTCAAAATTGAGCCGTTGATAAAAGCGATAAATTCAATTTTGAGGAATCAGAAACAAATTCTAAATAAAAAAACTAAGAAAACAAAAATAATCATTTTTTCAACAGGAGGGAAGCAGTTTGACGATAAAATGGCGCAAAAATTAGCCAAAGAAAAACAGCTCATAATGATTTGCGGACGCTACGAAGGCGTTGATGAAAGAGTAAAGAAGACGGTTCGTGATTCAGGTTTTATGATTCAAGAATTGTCCGTGGGCCCCTATGTCTTAACAGGAGGAGAACTTGCGGCAATGATTTTAACAGATTCTGTCTCAAGAAAAATTCCCGGAGTTTTGGGCAAAGAAGAATCTTTGGAAGAGAAAAGAATGGGTGTCGGCGTTCCGGTTTATACCCGGCCGGCTGAATTCGTCTATAAAAAGAAAAAATACCTTGTTCCCAAAGTCCTCTTATCGGGAAACCACAAAAAAATCGCGGAATGGCAATTTAAAAATAAGGCAAGACAAAACTTTTAATTGACCTTCTTATAATCTTGACAAACTATTTAAATAAATTATTATTTACCCAATTAAATTAAAAGGTCGTTTTGATCAAGGGTTATTGACGCCTAATTCAATAACTTCTTTAAATCACCAAACTAATGAGCAAGCAAGATTTTAATTTAGATGACGGCTTAAGCGACTACAAAGAAAGCGACGAGGGCAAGGAGGAATCGTTTGATGATTTTGGCGGAGAATTCAAGGGCGGAGGCGAAGATAAAGAGGGCCACAATCACAGCGACGGGAATGATGAAGATAGTTTAGAATAGCGCTGCAAACGGGTCGTTTCGCCCCATCCCGAATTTCGGGATGGGGTTTTGAATTTTAAAATCTTTTTGTACAATAATAACGGGTATGAAATCCAAAAAGAAATTTCTGCTGATTTTTAAAATTGGCGCTTTAATTTTTTTTATAATGGTGGCTGTTTTTATTTTCGGCTTATATGAGCTTGCGAATTTGGCTAAAAATCTTCCAGACCCTCAGCAATCGGGAAATTGGCGGATGGTACAATCAACAAAAATTTATGACAAAACCGGCCAGATTCTTCTTTATGAAATCAACGAAGGAGGAAAAAGGACCGTTGTCCCGTACGATCAAATCCCGGACTATGTAAAAAAGGCAACAATAGCCATAGAAGACCAAAATTTTTACAATCATTCGGCTTTTGATTGGAAGGCGATTATAAGGTCTTTGGCTAATAATATTTTAAGAGGCGGAATTGTTCAGGGCGGCTCCACCATCACTCAACAGCTTGCCAAAAACGCGTTTTTAACTTCAGAGAAAACCTTAACCAGAAAAACAAAAGAGGCTATTCTTTCTTATTGGATTGAGCGGTATTATTCCAAGGATAAAATTTTGGAGCTTTACTTAAACCAGATAGGTTATGGCGCCGGATCCTACGGAATTGAAGCGGCGAGTCAAACTTATTTTGGAAAATCGGCCAAAGACCTGACGCTACTTGAGGCGGCCACCTTAGCCGCCCTGCCGCAAGCGCCGTCATATTATTCGCCGTGGGGCAATCATTTAAACGAATTAGTCCAAAGAAAAGACGCCGTGCTAAACCAGATGTACAACCTGGAATTTATTGATTTGGAAGAAAAAGACAGAAATCAAAAAGCGGCGCCGAAATTTATTGAAAAGAATTTAGGAAGCATTAAGGCGCCGCATTTTGTAATGATGGTTAAGGATTATATTTTAAATAAATACGGCGAGGATGCGGTTAACAGAGGCGGCCTTAAGGTCATTACCACTCTTGACTGGAATCTTCAGCAAATAGCCGAACGGGTCGTCAGAGAAGGCGCCAAACGAAACAGCGACCTTTATCAGGGAAAAAACGCGGCCATAGTGGCCCAGGACGCCAAAACCGGACAAATTTTAGCCCTGGTCGGTTCAGCCGATTATTTTGACGCCGCCAACGAAGGAAATTTTAATGTTGCCAGCCAAGGCTTGAGACAGCCTGGTTCAGCCATAAAACCCCTTGTTTATCTTACGGCCTTTAAAAAGGGACTTTCTCCAGAAACAACTGTTTTTGATCTGCCGACAGAATTTTCTTTAAGAAACGATCTCTGCCCGATTTCCAATATTAATTTTTCCAACGAAAACTCACTTTGTTATCATCCTCAAAATTTTGACCATCAGTTCAGAGGACCGGTCAATCTAAGAAACGCGCTGGCGCAATCAATCAACGTGCCGGCGGTAAAAGTTTTATATTTGGCCGGCATTAAAGACACGCTTCAAACCGCCAATGATTTCGGAATAACCACCTTAAATACTCCTGACCGCTACGGCCTTTCTTTGGTTTTAGGAGGCGGAGAAGTGAAGTTAATTGACGTGGTCAATGCCTATTCGGTTTTTGCCCAAGAAGGAGTAAACCACCAACAATCCTTAATTTTAAGCATTGAAGATTCGTCTGGAAATATTTTGGAAAAATATTTAGACAGGGCGACTCAAGTGGCTGACTCCCAATATCCGCGCCTTATAAACGATATTCTTTCCGATCCCGAAGCCAGAAAACCGCTTTATCAATCCAGCTTTGATCTGACAATTTTTGACGAACGGCAAGTGGCGCTTAAAACGGGAACCACCGACGACTTCAGAGATGCATGGACTATCGGATACACGCCGTCTTTGGCGGTTGGCGTTTGGGCGGGAAACAATCATCAGGAACCGATGCAAAAAAATGCCGGAAGTATTTTAGCCGCGCTTCCGATCTGGAATGCGTTTATGAAAGAGGTCTTAAATTACTTTCCGAGCGAAACCTTTAACAAGCCGGTCCCGTCAACCGAAACAAAGCCGATGATAAACGGAGAGTATGTAATAAACGGGCAAGTTCACGATATTCTTTATTATGTGGATAAAAATGATTTTTTGGGTCCCGCGCCCCAAAACCCGCAGAACGATTCTCAGTTTAATAACTGGGAAGCGTCCGTTCAAATCTGGGCTAAACAAAATTTATCCAACAATCCCCACCAGCCCGCCAATGCCGTAAACAGGTGATTTAGTCGGTCTTAATCGGCATTAAAACGTAAAGGTAATCCGCTATTTGAAGCGGTTTTATTACGGCGGGCTTATTGTCTCCGCCCAAGCCAAGAGAAATACTTTCGGATTCTATGTTTTTAATGCCGTCGAAAAGAAATTTCCAGTTAAAAATAATTTCCAAGGAATCGCCTTTGATTTTAGCCGGGATCAGATATTGATTTTCTCCCAAGGCCGGGCTTGATGAAAAAATTTCGATATTTTTAGCCCCTTCTTTGACGATGATTTTTATTTCATTAAGGCGGTCGGAAAAAGAGCTGGTCAATTTAAGTGCGTTGATAAATTGGTTTTTATTTAAAATAATTTCCGTGGCTATTGTGTTTGGTATTATCGCCTGATAGTCCGGGAATTCGCCGTTGATTATTCTTGAAATTAATTCGAATTTGTCGGTTTTAAAAAGCACTTGATTGGAATCAAAATAAATTTTAATTTTTTCTTCGTCTTTTTCGGGAATAATCCTTATTAATTCTTGTATTGTTTTTAACGGAACGATGGTTTTAAATTTTTTTTCAATGTTTGACTGGAACTGATCGCTATTTATTGT
>CAYIEH010000033.1:0-5083 GCA_964362385.1 uncultured Candidatus Saccharibacteria bacterium | reverse complement strand
AGGCGGCGAAATGCGTTCGGACTAATTCAAGAATACTGCATTTTGTAAAAGAAAAATTTTTCATTTTGTATTTGATGAAATCCTGTTGAATTTCTTTTTTGTTGATATAAATTTTGCAGAATTGAACAACTATTGACAATTGTGGTTATTATATGCTATACTCTTTACAGAATTCAGAATGATGGTTTTTGGCTTTAATGGTGCGATTTTTACACCTTAACAACAAATTTCGCAAGGAAAGGAGGTGAAGGTTATGAAAGTGATACTTCGTGCTAAATATTGGCCCAAAGAATTAAAAGAAGGGCAACCCATTGTAAGCATGGAGCCGGAAAACGAAGAAGAAAAACGATTTTGTGAAAAAATCGTTAAAGATGGTTACGCTTACGGCTCTACATTTACTATGGGCAAAAAAGAAATATTTGGTGTTGAGGTGATTTTAATGAAGAAACTATAAATCTTCACCTCTTCACCTCGTATTTATCTCCCATTGGAATTCGTTAATAACGAAAAACCAAAGGGAGATTTTTTATTTACAAGCCGGAGAGATTTTGGTAAAATTTCCTTAATGATTCTTTCGGACCGCGACATCAAAAAAGCCATTAAAAGCGAGGGACTGGAATTTATCCCCAAACTGAAACGCGAGCAGATAGGCCCGGCTTCCATTGATTTGAAATTAAGCCCGATTTTCAAGGTTTTTCATATTGAAAAGCAGTCTTTAATTGATATTAGAAACGGCTTGCCCGGAGATTATATGAAAGAATACAAAATGAAAAGCGATAATGATTATTTTGTTTTGCATCCGAGTGGTTTTGTTTTGGCCAGCACCAAAGAATACGTTAAAGTGCCGGCCCATATGGCGTTGAGAGTGGAAGGGAAGAGTTCTCTGGCGCGGATGGGTATTTTGGTTCACTCGGCCGGCTATGTTGACCCGGGTTTTGAAGGCACACTAACTTTGGAAATCAGCAATCAATCAAATCTGGCCGTAACTCTTTATCCGGGAATGTATATCTGTCAGATTGCCGTTGAATATTTATCATCGCCTTCGGAAGTGCCTTACAATAAAAGAAGAAAATCTCTTTATCTAAAACAAAAAAAACCCACGCAAGCGGATACAAAAAATTTGTTTTGATATTTTAAAATCTTATGGATTCTCTCTCTAATTGGCCGGTGAGATATAAAGACCTGCTTTTAATCGGCAACAAAAATTCCAATGTCGGGGTGGTTTGTCATTGGACCTTAAAAGAAATTATTGCCAAAGATTTGGATAAAAACACTTATGCGGCCTTGGGCCAGTTATACAGCAGTGATTTGGGAATTTCTTCCATGATTAGAAATGTTTTGGCTCATCCATTTTTAGATACACTGATTCTTTGCGGAAACGAAGGAGCGATTGAAGAAACAAAAAGTAGCCGGGCTTTTCTTAATTTATTAAAAAACGGAGTTGATGAAAACCATTATATTAAAGAATCGGGGCAAGCGAGGATAGAAAGAGAGATTCCGATTGATAAGATAAATTTGTTTCGTTCCAGGGTTAAAGCGATTGATTTAATCGGCGTTCACGATTCTAAAAAAATTCAAGCGGCGATTAATAACAATTTTCAAAAAAATCCTCAAAAAAACGAAATTTTTATTTTTGCCGAACCAAAAAAAACGGAAAACTTGGAACTGCCGTCAGAATCGGCTGTTTTTGTCGCGCGAAGAAGCAAGGTTGCTGAATGCTGGATTGATATTCTAAAAAATATAATGGCTTTCGGGAAAATCAAGGGCTCCCAATATGGAGAAAGACAGAAAGAGCTCGTTGATTTAATTGCGGTTATTGAAGACGAGGATTTAGATAATCCCTATTTGCCGGAATATTTTAAATTAACAAAAAAGCAGATTGACGATTATATTCCCACTTTAACAACCTCTGCGAAAGTCAAGGGCGTTAAATATACTTATGGTCAAAGATTGAGGGATTACGAAGCCATTGATCAGATTCAAGACATTATTGATTTAATCGCCAAAACTCCTTTTTCCAGAAGAGCGGTGGCTTCCACTTGGAAGGTTGAGATAGACCGCCAATCTGAAAATCCGCCTTGTTTGGATTTGGCGCAGGTTCTGACGCAAGACGGTAAACTATTCTTGACTGTTTATGTCCGTTCTAATGACATGTTTTTGGGCTGGCCGGAAAACGCTTTTGGCGTTTTGGCTTTACAAAAATTAATTATCAATGAAGTCAATAAAAAAAATCCAAAATTAAAACTGCAAAAAGGCCCGATGATAATCATTTCCGCTTCGGCTCATATTTACGAAAGAAATTGGGAGGAAGCTAAGAAAATATTAAGCCAAAATCCCAAATTGCAGTGCGTTTGGGACCCGCGGGGTAATTTCATTATTGATGTGTCCGGCGGTTTAATAAAAGTTTATAATTCCAACGACCCGGCCAATTTAAAATGGGAAGGGAAAAGCGCAGAAGAGATTATAGATAAAATAATTTTTTATGTTTCGGCTATGCCGCACGCCGCTTATTTGGGAGCAGAACTGGCCAAGGCGGAAACGGCTTTGAAGAATAATTTAAAATATACGCAAGACCTAGTTATTGACTGCACGACGCGCTCCGCATAATAATTAAGGTATGCGTTTTGCAGAAGGAGAAATTTATCATATTTATAGCAAAGGAGTTGATGGTCGGAATATTTTTAATAGCGCCATTGATTACAAAAGATTTTTATTAGGTTTGAGAGCTTTTAATAACATAAGCTCAGTAGAACTTCGTCGTTATAATTCTACGGAGCGCGTCGTGCCGCACATGCCGCAAGAATCTTTAGTTTCAATATTAAGCTATATTTTAATGAAGAACCATGTTCATTTTTTGATAAAATGCGTTGATGCCCAAAAAATGGCAAAATTTTTAAATAAGATTTTTGCAGCTTATACTACTTATTTTAATTTAAAATATAATAGAAAAGGAGTTCTTTTTCAAAGTAGATCGAAGTCAAAACATATTTATAATGATGGATATTTGCAAGTTATGCTTCAATATATAATTCTCAATAGTCTTGATGAACATTTTCCGGAATGGAGATGGGGTAAATTGAGAAATATAAGAAGTGCACGAAAAATTCTTATTAATTATCCTTGGTCAAGTCTTGCTGAGATGTCGGGCAAAACAAATAATTTTATTATAGACAAAGATTTGGTTTCAGATTTTATAGACGATCCATCTGGTTTTTTGGACAGTTTATTATTTTGGTCATCAAGAGATTTTGAAAAAAATAATGAATTTTTTCTTGAATAGATTAATTACAGCAAACGGCGGCACGACGCACACCGCCTAAATAATTGAATTGATTTGATTTTATAATCAAGGTTTGTTAAAATATACCCATGCCCCAAAAAAATCTTATAAAACTTCAATGTTCGGTCTGCAAGCGTTTTAATTATTGGTCGCGCAAAAACATCAAAACCACCGAAAGAAAGATAGAATTAAAAAAGTACTGCAAATGGGACAAAAAACACACCCTCCACAAAGAGGTTAAAAAATAATATATATGACTCAGTTTTCAAGGTTTGACAAATTTACCGGCAAGCTTCAATTCGTAAAAAATTTAAGACCGCCTAAAATCCTTCATCTTAAAAAATTTTACGGCTGGTGCAAAAACTGCCTGGCGGCTCGGCAAAGCTTAAAACCGATGCGGGAGAAAAGAAAGAAAGGGAAGGGATAAGGGTCTGTCGGTTAATGGCAAACCACTGGTCTCCAAAACCAGGACTGCAGGTTCGACTCCTGCCAGACCCGCCAAAAAGAAATTTTCTCGTCTATCCGCCGCTAGCTTTAATTTGACAAATTATTGATATGGGTGTAAGTTGTATATAGATAAAGTTATTTCGCAAAAATACGTACTCCGTTAGTAATCTCGTAAGTTAAAAGAAAGGAGGCGACCACAAATGGCTCTACGAGAATGGCAATACCATGGCGGAAGAGCAGTAAATGAGGACGGTAAATTTAGATGCACTATGCACACCGTCCCCATCGGAGAGGCACCATCTCCAGAGACTATTATTGAGCTTATGCCAGGAGGTATCCTACCTCTACGATGCAAAGTCTGTGAGAAACAGGGCAAAACGGAAACCTCAGTGTGGGTATACTGGAGAGCAAATTTTTACTAGCCGCAAGCAGTAGAACGTGAAGAAGCTGTAGACACGGCAGATTCAAGCCCCGACCAGCAATGGCATCGGGGCTTTCTTTTTGTATTCGCTTCGCTTATTTTAGAAATTATTCCGTATTTTATTTCAACACACTCCACATCCCCGGGTCTTCTCCGCCGTCTAATTTAAAAATTGCGACGCCGCGCACGCCCAATTTGCGCGCCAGCGCGACTTTGTCGGCAATTGCCAACGCGTCGCTCCAGGTCATGTAGTTGAAAGGCGCTCCGGCGGTCATTTGTGAACCCGCGTTTTGCGCGATTGTCGTGGAAGTGGCGGCTACTTGCTGGGTCAATGTGGAATCTTCATCTGCGGGAGGCGGTTTAAGCAGATTGATGTCATATGTGAATCCGATTTCATTCGCGCTAGTGCGAACGGGAGTGATGCCGAGTTGCGTGGCAATGCCGGTCGCGTAGCTCGGATTAAACGGCCAGAGAACCTTGTATTGATATCCGGCATCCGGGAGCGGCGTCACTGCGTACTCGTAGCCGTACGTCGGTATGCCTATAATAAGCTTATTGCGCGAAATGGTCTGCGCCGCCAAGGTGACCAAATTTTCAACCCACCCGGGGTCGGCGACCGGCGCGTACGGCGCCGAGCGCGCATTGTTTAAGCGCACGTCAATAGTGCCCTGGTCGTAGGCCATAATTTCCACGCGGTCGCAGTACCGGTTCATCGCGATGAAATCGTTGGCATAATCGGTCGCATCGGGAGGAATGGCCGCGCCGGGACTAAAGCGGTCCTCAAGCGGCATGCGCGCCTCAACGGTGCAATAAACCCATTTGTTGCCCAGGCGCTGGTAAAGACCTTAAAGGAAAGTTGAAAAATAATTTATTGACTCGTGTTATTTTGCTTCAAAATCAATATCAATGCCGACAAAGCCGTTTTGTTTCACTAT
>CAYIEH010000032.1:0-5460 GCA_964362385.1 uncultured Candidatus Saccharibacteria bacterium | reverse complement strand
GGAATAGTCAAAAGAAGCCAATTTAAATCCTTTGTCAGCGACAAAAACATCTCTTATCGCGTCGGGGATATTCTGAAGATTGGGATTTTCACAGGTGATTCTTCCGGTCGCGGCTTTTAACTGGACAAAGGTAGGGTGGACTCTGTTGTTTTTATCTTCTTTTCCCAATTCAATCAGGGGCTCAATGTAGGTTGTCTTTAATTTAAAAAGTTCGCGGTATCTCAAAACTAAATCGGCAACAGGGAGTTTTTCCCTTAAAACATTTAATTTTTCAAAATTGGTGGATTTGATTTTAAGCCCGAATTTTTCCTTAAGAATTTCCAAAAGCTGCTTGGGAGAATTAATATTGAAGACCGAGTCTGCCTCATCGTAAATTTTTTTAGCAAGCTCTTTAATCTCTCCGTCAGTCAGGGATTTTCTGTCGCTTAATTTATCCATATCAACTTTGATTCCCCAATTTTTCATTTCTTTTAAAATCGGCGTCAAAGGAATTTCTATTTCTTCAATTATTTTTTCAGAAAGATTTTTTTGTTTGTCCGTTGACAAGTCGGAGTTTTCAAAAATGGATTGCTGAACTAATTTTTCTTTTTTAATTTTTGTCGTTAGTTGTAGGTCGCTCGCCTCGCTGACTCGCCTCGCTTCGCTGGCGAAGCGGGAGCTTTGGCCAGCCTCGCCGAGTCTAGGCGGGCGAAGCGGGTTAGTTGTTAGTCGGTTAATAAGGCTTTGAAATCCCAGTTGTTTGAAATACGGAATAATTTTTTCAGAATCAAATTTTTGATATTCAAGTTCCGAGATATTTTCAATTTTTAAAGGCGCGCCAATATGAATTGTCGCTAATTTTTTGGAAAACAGCGCCTCATTTTTATAATCCAGAATTTTTTGATATTTTGCGTCTTTTGACTCAAAGAAATTTTCCAGATTTTTATATTTTTGGACAATCGCTGTCGCAGTTTTGGGCCCCACGCCTTTAATTCCGGGGATGTTATCCGAGGCGTCGCCGACAAGCCCTTTGTAATCGGGAAGTTGCTTTGGCGAGATTCCAAATCTTTGTCTTACCGCAGTTTCGTCGTAGATGATTGTTTCGGAAATTCCTTTCTTTAAAGTTTCAACAACGATTTTGTCGCCGTCAACGAGCTGGAGGGTGTCTAAATCGCCGGTCAAAATGACAATTTTTAAATCCGGAACATTTTTGAATTTTTCAACAGCCGTTCCGAGTAAGTCATCCGCTTCAAATCCCGCCGCCTCAAATATCTTAACCTTGAATTTTTCAAATAAATTATGGGCTTCAATAATTTGAGAAACCAGTTCGTCCGGAGCTTTTGGCCGATGAATTTTGTATTCTTCAAACATTTGTTTTCTGAAAGTCGGCTCTGGCCGGTCAAAAAAAGCCGCGGCATGTTCGGGCCGCCCATAAGGGCGAGCCTCGCTCGACGCGAGTCGAAGCGGGCCTCCGGCGGGCGGATTGTCGCGAAAGATTTTGATTAAGATATTGGAAAGGCCGTAAAGAGCGCCGGTTGGCCTGCCGTCTTTTGCGGTGAATGGCGGAAGAGCGTGAAAGGTTCTGTGGACCAAAGCATTGGCGTCAATCAATAGAAGCGTTTTCATTTGAGATCATTATAACATAAGGCAGCTGATTTTGATTTTCTTATTTCTCCGCCCCGATTTTTGCAATTCAATCTTGATTTGTTATAATTATATTTATGAATAAAAATCATAAAGCTTTTTCGCTCATTGAGCTGTTGCTGTATATGGCGATATTCGTGACGGCAGCGGGAATATTCACCGCGATTCTTGTAAATGTGCTGAAAATAAATATCAGTGAAACTTCGGGAGCCGAAGTAACTATGCAGTTAAATTCCGTAATGCAGACCATCAACAGATTAGTCAAAGAATCTTCCAATATTGAAATTGCCACTTCAACCGTTTCAACCCTGAAGCTTCGGATGAACGAGCAAGCCAAAGATCCGACTTGCGTTTATATTTCAGGCGGCGTTGTCAAATTAGCCCAGGGTCCTGATGTTATTAATCCTCAAAATTGCGCTTCCAATGCTTCTGATTTAACGACATCAAAAGTAAATGTTGATAATCTTCAATTCAAAAAACTTACTTATTATCCGGGCCATGACCAGGTGATTATTGACATTCAGATGAGTTATAACTCGCCGAATCCCGAAGCAAAAATATCCCGGGTGCTTCATTCGGCAATCAGCCGGGTTTCCGCCGCGACTTTTGACGCTCCGCTTTTGCCCGGCAGCGACAATTCTTATGAAATCGGATATTCCTTAAATCAGAGATGGAGGAATCTTTTTCTTTCAGGAGGAATTAATGACCTTCTTTATTTTCTCGGATCAAATATCGGCATCGGGACAAATAATCCGGGGGCTAAATTGCACATTTTCGATTCTTCCCCAAAAATTATTATTCAGGACAATGATAACGCTATGACGGAATCTGCCGCTTCAGCTTATTTAACTTTTTGGGATAAAAATGGGGCTCAAATGGGCTATGTAGGAGATGGCGGGAGTGGTCAAAATATTACCCTGGGTGGTGAAACGGGTTATAGTTTAACTTTTAGCGCGGGTGGCGTGAGTAGAATACTTATTGCTTCATCTACCGGCAATGTCGGCATCGGGACGACAGATCCAGTCAATTCCAAATTAAGAGTTAAGGCTGGCTCCGTTTCATACAATTTATATAATCGCGGTCTAAGCGTAGAAGGAGATAATAGCACATTTTTGAGTATGGGTATTGATAATTCATTAGGGACCAATGGTAGGGCATGGATTACTGCTGCAAAACAAGGTGTTGCGATGTTAGATATCCTTTTAGCGCCAGAGGGCGGCAACGTCGGCATCGGGATAACAGCGCCAAGCGAAAAATTGGAAGTCAACGGCAATGTTAAAGCAGCGGCGTTCTTGTATTCTTCCGATTACAATTTAAAGAAAAACATTCAGCCGCTTTCAAATCAATTGGAAAAAGTTTTAAAACTTCAAGGAGTTTCTTATGACTGGAAAGATAACAATAATCATGATATCGGCCTTATCGCTCAAGATGTGGAAAAAATATTTCCGGAAGTGGTTTATACAAATAAAGAAACCGGCTTAAAGTCCGTAGATTACGCGAAACTGACTGTTTTTCTTGTGGAAGCGATTAAAGAACAGCAGCAACAACATCAAAAAGACATTGAATACTTAAAAATAGAAATTGAGAAATTAAAAGCGAATAAATAATTCATTTCTTATAGCTTTTTTAATTTTCCAAAAATGTTGAAAATAATCAAACATTATATACTAATAGCCGTTGTTATTTTGGGATTAGTATTATTCGCCGTTATTGTTAAAGCTGTGAGTGATTCTTATAGAGTCAACAAGACCGCCTCGTCAATTATTAACGAGCATGGTTCGTGCCGTGTTGTCAATAATACTTCCGGTGTTTACGATTTTTTCATCCCGACTAAAACATCAAACGAATGGAATTTATTTAAAACAAACAAACCTGCGTCTGTTTCGTTGGGAAGTTGTTATCAGTGTCCGACAACAGGCAGTATTTACGATAACCAGACGACTTGTAACAGCGCTTGCATACAAACGGCGAATTGCGGCGTGAACCTTAATAACATTACTTTTTCTGGTTCTTCTCCTGATTGCGGTAATTATACACAAAATATAATAGCATTAAATGCCTATGGAAGTTATATAAATGTGCCGCATAATAATTGCGGAAATATCGGCCCGATATATGTATCTAATGGCAGTGTTTCTGGGAACGTAGGCGCTGGAGCGACATCAGCTGTAGGATCCGGGAGTCAACTTATATTTTCTGGTAATGTGTGCGCACAATGGTCTCCCTGTACTGAATGTGCAGGCGGTTATTATTGTTCTTATTGGACAACAGGAGAAGTCGGCAGATTGACTTTTTCCAGCGAAACAGGAATTACCGTTTCGGGAACAGCAACAGGAAATTCAACTTATGGATTTAAGCATTTAGTTACTGGTGGAAATGCCTGGACTTTTTATGTGGCAGACGGAGGAAATACTGTCGCGGGCACAATTACATTTTCAGGCGGAAATTATTCCTATTCCTGTCCTCTTGGCGGTTATGCTTGCACAGGCAGTCCGCCGACCTGCACAGCAGGTCAGGCTTGCACAACTCTTCCGTAAATTCGGACTCTATCAAAGTTTTTCAAAAATGAAAATCAGCGCGCTTAATTTAGAAATTATTTTTGACTCCCGCGGGGAACAAACACTGGAAGCAAAAATACAATCAGGCGGCCAAATTTTTAAATCCAGCGTTCCCAGCGGCAAAAGCAAAGGAACTCACGAGGCGTTCGTTTTGGAGCCAAAAAAGGCGGTAGAGAAGTTCGGAGAAATTAGAAATGAGATATTGGGGAAAGATTTTAAAACACAAAAAGAATTTGATAATTTTCTGATTTCTCTGGATGGAACCCATTCGGCAAGCTCAGGGCAAGCGCCAAAACGAAATCTCGGCGGAAATTTAATTCTGGCGTTGTCTTTGGCATTCGCGAGACTTAAAGCAAAAGAAAATAATTTAGAACTTTTCCAGTATATTAGAACAATTTGTGATAAGCCTGCCTGCCTGCCGGCAGAGCGATTAGTCACCAGCCAATTCCCGCATCCTATTTTCAACGTCATAAACGGCGGCGCTCATTCCGGCTTCGCCGGAACTAAATCCGCGTCTTTGGAGTTTCAGGAATTTCAGATAATCCCGGAGATTGACGATTTTGCGATTGCGTTAAGCTTGGGCAAAGAATTTTACGGGAAACTTCAGAAAATATTGGAAGAAAAATTCGGCAAAGAAAACATTTCTTTGGGGGACGAAGCCGGTTTCTCGGCTCCTTTTAAAAATAACGAAGAAGCGATTGAAATTTTAGCGGAATTAATAAATAAAAATAATTATCCTTTGAGTATTGGGCTGGACGCGGCAGCCACTAATTTCTTTAAAGACGGATTTTATGAAATTGACGGTAAAAAGTATTCCGCGGAGGAATTAAGAGGATATTATTTAAATCTCGTTGAGCGATACGACATTCTTTCCGTTGAAGACCCGTTTTATGAAGAAGCGTTCGGAGATTTCGCGGAACTGACAAAAGATTTGCCGTCTCAAAGCGCGGCAAAAGAAGATAAAGAAAAATTAATTATTACCGATGACCTTACAACCACCAATCCTCAAAGACTAAAAATCGCGATTGAAAAGAAATCAGGCAATGCGATTTTAGTCAAACTTAATCAGATTGGAACTCTCAGCGAAACTTTGGAGGTGATAAGAATCGCTTATAAAAATAATTGGAAAGCGGTTGTGTCGCACAGAAGCGGAGAAACAATGGATGATTTTATCGCTGATTTGGCTGTTGGCGTCGACGCATGGGGCATTAAAGCCGGCGCTCCGGCAAAACCTGAAAGACTGGCGAAATACAACAGACTGCTGGAAATTCAAAATGTA
>CAYIEH010000031.1:0-5771 GCA_964362385.1 uncultured Candidatus Saccharibacteria bacterium | reverse complement strand
AATTGAGCAGAAACTGGCTGAAGAGAATATGTATTATGATTTTGAAAAAGAAATTATCGTTACTGCCGGATCAATTGAAGCCATTACCGCCGCACTGCTCGCGATTATCAGCAACAAGAAGGATGAAATAATTTTATTTTCTCCCAGTTATACCTCTTATGCCGAAGCGGTGAAGGTCGCGGCTGGAAAGCCGGTTTTCGTAGACTTGATTGAGAATGACAGGTGGCGGATTGATTTTAAAAAACTTGAGAAAAAAATAAATTCAAAAACCGCCGCGATTTTGTTATGCAATCCAAATAATCCGACTGGCACGATTTTTCCCAAAGAAGATTTATTGAAAATCGCGGAACTGGCGGAAAAGAAAAAGTTTTTTATCTTAAGCGACGAAGTTTACAAGGATTTTATTTATGACTTTGCCTTTCCGTCTGACGGAACCGGCGGTTCGTCTGCTCCAGCGGCAGACGATCGCCTTGACCTCTCGCCCCGACGGCTCTCCGTTTCGCTTCAAGACCAAGTCCGTCGGGGCTCCGAGACATTCCGCACGACGGAAAGGCAAAATATTTATTTTGACGGAGCTTTTTTTTCGCTGGCGCAGGTTCCGGAGTTGCGGAAACTGGTAATTAGAATTTTCAGTTTATCAAAGGCTTACGCTATGACCGGATGGCGCATCGGTTTTTTGCACAGCGACGAAGAAGTCGTGAAAGAAATTTTAAAAATCCATGATTCTTTGGTAACATGCGCTCCGGTTATTTCTCAATACGCGGCTATGGCAGCTTTGGATTTCGGAGATAAAGAGGTGGAGAAATTCCGACGGGAATTTCAAAGCCGCCGCGATCTGATTTGTCAACGCCTTGATGAATTGTCGGATTTCTTCTCATACCAAAAACCCGGCAGCTCTTATTTTATTTTTCCGAAACTGCTGCCGAAAAGGGATTCATGGAAATTCGCTTTGGAATTATTGGATAAAGCTCGCGTGGCTGTGGTGCCGGGAGTCGCTTTTGGGCCGAGCGGCGAAGGCCATATCAGAATGTCTTTCGGAAGAAGCGAAAAAGACATTGAAGAAGCTTTTAAGCGGATTAAAAGCTTCTTCAATGTCTAATATCTAATTCCTAATTAAATTATTCAATTTGAAATTAATTTTCCAAATTTATTTATTTCATTATTTATTTATTTCATTGGAAATTAGTAATTAGTAATTGGAAATTTAGCAACGCGTGAGTTTGTAAAATTAAATTTTTTTATATATAAAGATATGCATCAACCGCTTAAAAATATTGTGCAATTCAGTTTAAAGTGGCTTGCCAAGGTTTATTTGTGGTTTGGAAAACCTTACGTGATTGTAATAAGTGGAACAACGGGAAGGTTTTGGATAAAAGAAAAAATTGCGGATGTTTTAAAAGGAAAAAATTTCTTGGTCAGGACGAATAAAAAAAATTTCAACGCGGAAATCGGCCTTCCGCTTTCAATTTTAAATCTGCCGTCAGGCGAAGGAAGTTTTTGGGGCTGGGTTAAGGTTTTACTGAAAGGAATTCGGGATGTTATCGGCATTATTAATCCGCGCGCTAATCCGCGCCAATCAGAGTATTTAGTGCTGGAAATGGCGATTGATCGGCCGGAAAATATGGAATATCTTTTAAGTATTGTAAAACCGAATCTCGCGGTTTTTACGGCAATTACGATGATTTATCAGGAAAATTTTGAGAGCTTGGATGAAATTGCCGGAGAATACAAACAACTCGTCAAAGTTTTGCCGTGGGACGGGGTTTTAATTTTAAACAATGACGATGAAAGAGTAAAAAATTTGGCTGAATATCATAAAGGTAAAACGATTACTTACGGCTTCAGCGAAAAATCGCAGTTTAGGGCGCGCGATGTTAAAAAAGTCGCGGACGGACAGGAATTCAAAATTGAGATTCAAAAGAAAGAAAAAGAAATAATTGCCGCAAAAATTGACAGATTCGGCAAGCATCATATTTACGCGGAACTCGTGAAGGAAATTATTAAAGAAAATTTCAAAGAACACCAGCGGGAATTTTTCGGAAAAATTTTGGATATGGAAAAGGAATAATTTAGAAATCAGTAGTTAATAGTAAATCAGTATGAATTATAAATCCTTAGCGCATTCTATAAATTTATTTCCAATATCATAATGATGTTTTTTGTAAAAATCCACCACAGCGTCACTTTCAGCCGGGGCATGTAAAATTATCCATTTTTTATTGTCGTCAACGGCATTCTTCTCAAATTTTTCAAGTAGCTTATGGCCGATTCCTTTCCCTTTATAGTCATTTAATATTGCCAACGACCATATCATAATGCCGCCGGTTCTGATAGGTTCCCCGTAGATCGCGCCAAGGATTTTATTATCTTTCTCTGCCACAAGAAAGTATTTTCCATCCAAAAAACCTTCCAGATAGCCAGCGGATAATTTATCTCCTGAAACATCTGCGAGTTCAGGTAAATTGAAAATATTTTCACATTGTTCCAGATCAACTTTTGTGCTTGGTCTAATATTCATAGCGAATATTATATATTATATTAGAATTATAGTGAATAAAGGATACGTGTCTATATTGAAACAAAAATTATTACTGACAAAAACCGCTCCAATGGACATCGGGGCGGTTTTTGAGATAATATGGGGAAATGACGCTGGAAAATATACGAAACTTTTGCATAATAGCCCATATTGATCATGGCAAATCTACTTTGGCGGATAGATTTTTAGAAATTACGGGCACAGTAGAGGCGCGGGAAATGAAAGCGCAATTTTTGGATTCTTTGGAATTGGAGAGAGAAAGAGGAATTACCATAAAGATGGCGCCAGTCCGCATGCACTATACGCGGACAGCAACAGACACGACACAGACAGCAGCGGACAATAACGAAGACGATGAATTGTTATATAAAGATGTTACCTATAAAATTCGGGGGGCGGTTTTTTCAGTACGTAAACAGCTTGGGTTGGGACATAAAGAAATTGTTTATCATAAAGCCTTGGAAATAGAATTTAAGAAACTTGGTTTTGATTTTGAGAGTGAAAAAATAATAGATGTTTTTTATGAGAATAAAAAAGTCGGTATTTATAGACCTGATTTTATTGTTGAGAATAAAGTTATAGTGGAAGTAAAATCCTTACCTTTTATTGGTCGTAATGAAGAAAAGCAAGTCTGGAATTATTTACGAGGAACACCTTATTTATTAGCCCTATTAGTAAATTTTAGCCACAAAGAAGCTAATATTTATAGGGTAGTTGATAGTAAAAAAAGTCCGCAACTGTCGGCGTCATGTCTACAATTGTCCGCGTATATCTTGAACCTTATTGACACTCCCGGGCATCCTGATTTTGCCTATGAAGTTTCACGGGCTTTTAAAGCGGTTGAGGGCGCGATTTTACTGGTGGACGCAATGCAGGGAATCCAGGCGCAAACTTTGGCGAATTTTGAAATGGCAAAAAAGGCAGGGCTTAAAATTATCGGAGCGGTGAATAAAATTGATATGAATCCGCCGCAACTGGAAAGCGTGATAAAAGAAACCGCTAATTTAATTGGATGTTCGGAAGAAGAAATTTTTAAAATTTCAGGGAAAACCGGGCAAGGAGTGGAGGAATTATTAGAAGCAGTGATAAGAGAAATTCCTCCGCCTAAAATACCAACAATGGATAAAAAATCCGCGCTGGTGTTTGATTCGCTTTACGACGACCATAAGGGCGTCATTGCTTTTGTCCGCGTTTTTAACGGAGAATTTAAGGCGCATGAAGAAAATAAATTGGTTGCCGCTGACATTAAATTAAAGATAAAGGAAGTCGGTTATTTTATCCCCCAGCTCAAAATTTCGGAAAGAATAAAAGCCGGAGAAATCGGCTATATCGCGACCGGCATTAAAAATCCCGACCAGTTGAGAATCGGCGATTCAATCGGTTTAGGCGCGATTGGCGGCTATGAAGAACCGCAAGCCAGAGTTTTTGTTTCGTTTTTTCCTGAAAACGGCGATAAATACGAAGAGCTTAAAAAAGCGTTTCAGAAATTAAAATTAAACGACCCGGCTTTGAAATTGGAGCCGGATTCAAACGAAGTTCTAGGCAGGGGGTTTAAAGTCGGGTTTTTGGGCAAACTCCATTTTGAAATTACCAGCCAGAGATTGGAAAAAGAATTCGGAGTCAAAACCGTAAATAGTTTTCCTTCGGTTTCTTATAAGATAATGGGCGAAAATCGGCGTGAATTTATAATTGAGAACCCCAAAGATTTACCGCAGGAATTTGCGGAAATTTTAGAACCGATGATTGACTTGGAAATTTTAACGCCGTCAATTTATCTCGGGAGCATTTTGAAATTAAAGGACGCGTTCAGAATGGGGGATATAGAAACGCAGATAATCGGCGAACGGCTTTTAATTAAAACAAAAATGCCGCTTATGGAACTTATTTCCGATTTTGACGACCAGTTGAAGTCATCGGCTCACGGTTTCGCTTCTTTCAGCTATCAAATGGCGGATTATAAAAAATCGGATTTGGCGAAAATTGACGTTTTGGTCGCCAAAGAATTGGTTGTCGGATTGTCGCGGATTATTCCCAAAAAAGATTTGGAGTATGAAGCGCGGCAGATGGCCAAGAAATTGAAAGAATTATTGCCGCAGCAGCAATTTCCTCAGGCGATTCAGATCGTGTCCGGCTCAAGAATTATCGCCAGAGAAACCATTCCGGCTTTAAGGAAAGATGTAACGGGGTATCTTTACGGCGGCGATAGAACCAGAAAAATGAAGCTTTGGAAAAAACAGAAAAAAGGAAAGAAAAAACTATTGGACATGGCAAAAGTGAAAATTTCAGCCGACGTGTTCAAGGAACTTCTGAAAAAATAAAGGGTTTAGTCGAAAATCTAATTAGATTTTTTTTCTAAAACGGGATAAAATTACGGCATGTTTCGTCCTCTTATTATTGCGGTTTTGATAATTTTTATTCTTGCCATCGGGGCGCAGATTTATTTTCTGTCCAAAAAGGGGAGCGATTTGAATAGCGAACTTTCCCGATTAAAGGACAGGACTGCCGCTGTTAATAATGAAAATTCCGATCTTGAATCGCAAATTAATTATTTTTCCCGGTGGGAAAATCTGGAAAAAGAACTGAAATCAAAGTTCAATTACAAGAAACCGGACGAGAAAATAATGATAATAACTCCGTAAAATATGATTAGCCTAAAAATTTTTGTTTCAGCGCTTGTAGTATTGATTTTATTAGCTGTTTATCTGATTGTTGTTGGTTATTGGCCAACGGCTTTTGTAAATTATCAGCCGATTTATTATAAGGAGTTCCAGACGGATTATTTGATAAGTCATCATTATTATCAAAACAGTCTAAAGGCTTCGGGTAAGGATCCGGTTGTTTTGGAAGCCGATGAAGTTAAAAACGAATTGAAAAGAGCGGTTCTTGAATCGCTGATAGGGGAAAGGTTGATTGACGAGGAATTGAATAAAATAATAAAATCGCAGGACCTTTCGCGAATGATTGAGGATAAAATTGATAAAAACGATTTGAATTCGGAAAATTTTAAAAAAGGATCGGAAATGATATACGGTTTGTCTCCCGAAGAATTTAAAAAGTCTGTTCTTGTTCCTAAGGCGAAAGAGGAAATTTTGGAAGGCCGTTTGATTTCGGAAAATAATCCGTTGAGCAACGGACTTGACGGATGGCTTAAAGAAAAAAAATCCCGGGCCAAGATAATTATTTTGCTTCCGGGTTTTGGCTGGAATAAAGGAGAAGTGGAAATTAAAAAATA
>CAYIEH010000030.1:0-5917 GCA_964362385.1 uncultured Candidatus Saccharibacteria bacterium | reverse complement strand
TTATTTTGCTTCCGGGTTTTGGCTGGAATAAAGGAGAAGTGGAAATTAAAAAATAAAAGGGATTTGCCCAGTGCCAGTCGGTGCGGGGTTCCGCTTGATTTTTGTTATTTCTGATTTTGGTTTATAATGGAGAAAATACGCCAAAGGTCGGAAATATTCAATTAACTGACAACCAACAACCAGCGGCCAAAAAAATAATCGGGCTATAGGTTGCGTGCCCCGTAGCAAACTCAGTTTTGCTATTCGGGACGAGTTGCAGGTTAATGCTATGAATAAAATATTAAAAATTATTGGTTTAGTTGTTTTGACATCGGGGCTGTTGGGAAACGTGGCTAGCGCGGCCGCGACAACATCCGTTACGGATAAAACAGGACTTACTAAAGCTCAAGAAAAAATAGCAAGAATCAGAAATTTTACATCAGCAATGGAGCACAGGTTTGACGTAATTGCCGGCAACTTGGATTCATTGGCTAAAAGAATTGAAAATAAGATTGCTGAACTTTCTCAGGAGGGCAAAGATATGACTCAGGCAAAGGCGAAATTAAACGACGCGAAGCTTAAAATTCAGGACGCAAAAGTTGAATTGACTAATTTAAAGCAGGGCGTTAAAACTATGCTGACTTCTTCCGATCCAAAGAAAGCTTTTTACAATGTCAGAGTGAAGCTCGTTAAGAATGTAATGGGTAAAATTAAAATCGCCCATCAGGCGCTTGTTGACACAATTAAAACCATAAAGCAAGCAGGAGGCGCTCAAGGAACTGGCGCGACAACCACTTCCTCCGGTACTTCAACTGCCCAATAAATTATTATGGACGTAAATATTCAAAGCCAAAATTTCAACGCCCCCGGAGATGTTGAAGGACCAAGCCAGCCGAAAAGCAACAAAGTCTTAATAGTGGTGTCAATAATTTTATTGGCACTTATTGTGGCAGTGGGTTTATACTGGTTTGTGTTCAGAAAGCCGGCCGTATCTCCCGTGGTTCAACCTCAGATATTGACGCCTCAAGCGCAGTCTCCGCAAATTCCAACTGACAGCATAAGCGACATTGAATCTGACTTAAACGCCGTTAATCTCAACGATTTAGATAAAGAAGTACAGTCTGATGTCACAAATATCGGAGGTTCGTTGTAAATGATAGTGAGAAATTAAATCTACAACAAAAACAGTCCCCCCGCATAATTTATGCGGGGGGACTGTTTTTGTTGAAATGTCTGGAATGCGCGCGATTCCTGTTGACGAATCTTAATTTTTGTTATAATAAATTGTGAAGATAAAATAAAACGCATCGGCCCGCGAATTATAATTTATTTTAATTATGGTTTATCAATTTGTTTTTTTTATAGCAATCATCCAGTCAGTCATTTTTCTGATTCACTGGTTTTTATATAAAACATTGGTTTCTTTTTTTAGTCTGAGCAACACTGGTTTTATTCTGCCCCTTAAAATTATTCTGGGGCTGTTGTCAATAAGCCTTATATCGGCGACATTTCTGTCTTTTCAGTATTTGAATGTTTTGGTTCGGCTGTTTTATATAGCCGTTGCTTCATGGATGGGATTTTTGAATTTTCTTTTTTTGGCTTCAATTTCGCTTTGGATAATTTATTTTTCAGCGCAGAAGTTTTCTTTTTCTTTAGACCAAAAATTATCGGCAATTATATTTTTCGGGTTGGCGATAATTGTCGGAATTTATGGAATTGTTAACGCAAAAACTCCGCGTATCGTTGAAATTTCCGTCAAACTTCCCAATTTGCCGGAATACTGGCGCAACAAAACAGCCGTGTGGGTCAGTGATATTCATTTGGGTTCAGTGAGAAGATATGATTTTGCCAAAGATATTGCCGACAGAATTAATCAAGAGAAGCCGGATATAGTTTTTATCGGCGGGGATTTGTTTGACGGCGGAACAATTGACTTAGACGCTTTTACGGAGCCGTTTTCAAAAATTTCCGCGCCGGACGGCATTTATTTTATCACCGGAAACCATGAAAAATTTTTCAGTGATGTTGCGTATTTGAAAGTCGTAAAGGAAGCGGGAATCAAGATTTTAAATAATGAATTGGTGAACATAAAAGGGCTGCAAATTATCGGCGTTGATTGGAATGACAATCAGGATATCAAAAAATATAAATCGGTTCTTGATAAAATCAATCTTGATAAAAATCTGCCCAGTATTTTATTGAAGCACGCGCCGACTAATTTGGAGTTGGCAAGAGACAAGGGAATTTCTTTCCAGATTTCAGGCCATACCCATGAAGGGCAGATTTTCCCGATTAATTTAATAACAAAACTTATTTATCGCGGGTATGAATATGGGTTTAAAAAACTGGGCGATTTGCAAATTTACACCTCAAGCGGCGCCGGAACCTGGGGGCCTCCGATGCGCGTGGCTGCTTCGCCGGAAATCGTTGTTATAAAGTTCAAATGAAGCTCCGCAAACTTACATATATGAAAAAAAGATTGAATATGTTATGATAATTTATTATGAACCCGGAAATTTTTAAGAATAAGAAATGGCTTGCGATTGCGCTATTTGTCGCGTTAATCGTTATTATTGTTTTTTTGAGTTTTAGAGCGCCAAAACAGGGAAATGCTCCGGCTTCTCAGGGCGAAGGCGTTGGGCAGACGCCAACTTCAACTTCTGTTTCCACTTCCACTGAAAGCGGCGTTTCTCCGGTCAAGTCTCAGCAGGGCGCGCGCGTCAATATTCCTAAAACTGTTTCTAAAACTTCTGCCATAAGTATGGTAACGCCTGCTTTGGGAGAAATATGGGCGCTGGGCAAACTTCATTCAGTCCGCTGGAGCCATGAAGGAGGTTCTTCCGGTGCGATAGCATTATTGGATGCATCGTCAAAAATAGTGATTGGTTGGATTACCCCGGAGCTTTCCTCGCAGCAGGTAGTGTATTCATGGGACACAGCCTCAGTCGCCTTAGGCAGGAAAGATCCCCAGAAGAAAAATATCTCAGCCGGGACTTATATTGTAAAAGTTGTTTTTGACGGTTCGCGTTCTCCGGTTGAAAGCGTGCCTTTTGCAATAACAGGAACGGCTAACGAAAAAATTCTGACCAGCGAGGTTTTAATCCGAAGCGGCAGATTCTTTCCAAATTTTTTTACCATAAAGCAGGGCGAGCGCGTAGCGATAATAAATGACGATAGCAGTCTTACGCATATAATAAAAATGAGCGGCGTTAATATCGCCACTCTTTCGCCGCGCGACTCCTATGTGTTCAACGCGACGCAACCTGGCAATTACGAATTCAGACTGGCTGACGATATACTGGCGAAATTGACGGTAGTGGTAGAGTAGAAGATTAACCAATCCGTTTGTCCGCCGCCGGGAATTTTTCAGAAAAATTATTTTTTCTCCAATTTTATTTCTCACCAGCCTTGTTTCGGCTGAACGGTTCGGGATTTCGCTCTGCACCAGTACCACTTGGTGGGGCCGCCAACTATTGTTGGCGGAGCTCAATAATCCAAAACCCGTGTTTTTTGACGTCTTCAATGCCGTAGAATTGAAGGGGATTTTGAGCAGAATGTTCCACTTTGACGCATTTAAAAGACGCTTTTCTTCCGGTGTAGGTTTTGGTGTCCGGGTCATATTCTTCAAAAACCAGAATATCGCCGTTTTTTAAATCAAAATCCGCCAGACGCAATTCAAAGGTTCTTTCTCCTGAACAAAACTTTTCAAAAAACTCAGGCCAGCATTTTTTATTTATTATCGCCATAAAAATAAGACTTATTGAAATTAGGTTGTATTATTTTGGGTTGCTATTAAATCATAATTCTGGTAAGATAGAAATACATGAAATCTCTGGAAAAAACAAAATCCGACTTAGATAAGAAATTTCAAAAAGTCTTGCAAACACCGGCAAGCTTTGATTTTTTTGTGGCAATCCACGATTTTATTAAACACATAGAATTGAATCAATCGCTTTCCGACATCCTCTCTCATCGCCTTAAGGCTAATCGAGAGGCTGGCATTCCAATAAAGTATGGTTATTTGAAGCAGATTTATCAAGGGGTGGAAGATATTAATGGTAGATCTAATGTTGATCTGGGGCATGCACGATACGCCGTTATTTTAGAGTTGAATAGAATTCAGAGTAAAGACGTTTCCGACACTAATTCATTTTGGAAAAAACGGGAAGTATCAAGAAGATTGACGGACGAGGTTTATAAAAGATTAACCGCGCACTTTTCTAAATTGAAAAGCAAATGAGTCTTATCTCCAATTTTTACAATCTCGGTATCGCTCCGAACATCCTCGCGATACTCAATAAACTTCACTTTATCGTTCCCACGCCCATCCAGGAAAAATGCATCCCTGCGGCAATTGACGGAAAAGACCTCATCGGCGTCGCGCAAACTGGAACGGGAAAAACGCTTGCTTTTGGCGTTCCTATGATACAGGCGGCGCTTCAGGGAAAGCAGGGGCTTGTCGTACTGCCAACCCGCGAACTTGCTTTGCAGGTGGACGACGTATTTCATAAGGTGGGGCTGCCGCTCGGCGGGCGCACCGCAGTGCTTATCGGCGGCGAACCTATTCATCGTCAGATTCAGGCATTGCGTAAAAATCCGCAGATAGTGATCGGCACGCCGGGGAGAATTATCGATCATTTGGAACAAAAAACGGTTTCGCTTAAATCAGTCGTTGCGCTTGTGCTTGACGAGGCGGATCGTATGCTTGATATGGGTTTTGCGCCGCAATTAAAGCGGATTCTTGTTGTTTTGCCGCGTGAGAGACAGACAATGCTTTTCTCCGCAACAATGCCGCAGGAGATTGTGAAGATCGCCCAGTCGTATATGAAACTTCCGTTACGCGTGGAAATTGCTCCTTCAGGCACTACCGTAGCTAAGGTGACCCAAGAACTTTTTTTTGTGGAAAAACACGACAAGCCACGGCTTTTGGAAAAAATATTGGGAGAATACCGCGGTTCGGTGCTTATATTTTCTCGCACGAAGTTCGGCGCAAAAAGGATTTCAGCGGGAATCCGCTCTCTTGGTTATACTTCCGCCGAATTGCATTCAAACCGATCGCTCGGCCAGCGGAAAGACGCGCTTGAAGGATTTAAAAACGGTAAATATCGCATACTTGTGGCAACCGACATCGCTGCGCGCGGCATCGACGTGAAGGGCATTGAACTTGTTCTGAATTATGACCTTCCTCAAACTTCGGAAGATTACGTTCATCGCATTGGTCGGACAGCGCGAGCAGGCGGCGCCGGTCATGCTATTTCATTTGCCACGCCTGATCAAAAAAAGGACGTCCGTGATATTGAACGGCTGATCCGCTCCGTTTTGCCTCTTTCAAAACTCCCGGAACTTCCGTGCACGCGCGCCGCAACAGATAAATTTTCTTTTTCTTATCCATCTCGTTCTTCCCGCCCATTCCGAAACTCCCGCGGTTTTGGAAGGTATCATCCCCGGCGTTCTGGTTTCCGGAGGAAATGAAGCCATACAGGGTTATTTCTCATTTTTAATCTTGTTCAGAATTTTTTCAATCTTTTTTATACTCTCGGGATCTATTATAGAAATGGCGATTGCGTTCTGATTCATCTTTTTGAGTACTTTTAGTTTTTTATTGAGCGTTGTTTTGTCTATAAGGTCGCTTTTTGTGAGAAAAAGATATTCGGGCTTTTCAAGGAGTTCTTTTTTATATAAACCCAATTCCTTGCGGATAGTTTTATAATCTTTTTCCGGATCAAGGGATTCGGAAGAAATAAAATGAAAAAGAATGCGCGTGCGTTCAATGTGGCGCAGGAATTTTATGCCCAATCCTTTGCCGGAAGACGATCCTTCTATGAGTCCGGGAATGTCGGCCAAAATGAGTTCATAGTAGGCGCCCAGATTCGGCTCGAGTGTCGTGAAAGGATAATTCGCCACTTTGCTTCTCGCGTTCGTGAGCTGGTTCAGCATG
>CAYIEH010000029.1:0-6055 GCA_964362385.1 uncultured Candidatus Saccharibacteria bacterium | reverse complement strand
TTCCGCTTTTTCTACGCTCTTTTGCTGACAATCGGTCAATACTATGTTTGGTCGAAAAACGGGCTGACTCAGTTGTTGTTAAATGCTCCGCTCGATAAATCTATTACCGATTTCTCATTTCTCAATTTCGGTTATTTCCTTTTTTATTCTTACGGCAGGTTCTGGTTGAATGTTTTTATCGCCGTCGCCGTCGCTTTTGTTTTTTATTCGTTTTTGAAATTTTTGAAAAAATATCAAGAGAGATTTTTCGAAGAAGGGGAAACGGAATTGGGTTTTTTGGCCGCTTTAATCGTCGGCTGGCCGAATTTCGTGGTTTTTCTGCCGCTGGTTTTTGTTTCCGTGGTTTTAATTTCGCTTTTCCGACGCCTCATTTTAAAAGAGATTTACACTACTCTTGGTTGGCCCTTTGTTTTGGCGACGCTGATTACCCTGATTTGGGGCAATAAACTGATTCAGATTTTAAATTTGGGAGTTTTAAGAATATAGGATATAATAAAGGTATTGGTATAAATTTTGGAGCCGTAGGCGAACAAAATTTATTTACCAATCGCTCGTAAAATTTTAATAAATTTGGCATGCACATCACTGAACAAAAATTAAAGGCGATTGTTGAAAAATCCGGCTTGGTTGACGAGAAAGTTTTTCAGTCGGTGAAAGACGAATCTTTAAGGTCGGGTCAGACGATGACCGACGTTTTAATCGGCCGCGGCATTGTGCCGGAGGACTATCTGGCTGAACTTTTGGAGCCGTATTTCGGCGCGAAAATCGTTGACCTGAAAAAAATCACCATTTCTTCGGAAATTTTGGAACTTATTCCCGAAGCGTACGCCAAAACCAAAAATGTCATTCTTTTTGAATACGATAAAGGTAAAGGCGTTGCCAAATTGGCAATGCTCGACCCTTTGGATTACGATACCGTCGAATTTCTGCGGGCGAAATTAAATGTCTGGATAGAGCCGCATTTGACGACGTTGACCAGTTTGAGATTCGGCCTGAAACAATACAAGAAAAAAATAGGGGAGGAATTTAAT
The DNA here is from genome assembly GCA_964362385.1 of uncultured Candidatus Saccharibacteria bacterium. GTDB lineage: Bacteria > Patescibacteriota > Minisyncoccia > UBA6257 > UBA9933 > CAYIEH01. Next base: position 5,024 of record CAYIEH010000029.1, on the reverse strand, counting down.
AAAATCATCAGTGAAAACATCGAGAAATCTTTTTCGGTTGTCGGCGAGCCGAATTTGGCGAAAATGGCGGAAGCCGTGCCGATTATAACGATTCTGGACAGCATTATCGAGCATGCGATTTCTTTGGGCGCTTCGGACATTCATTTTGAACCGCTTAACAAGGAAGTTCTTGTGAGATTTCGCATTGACGGAATTATGCAGGAAGTTTTGGGTTTGCCGAAAGTCATCGCGCCCATTTTGGTCGCCAGAGTGAAAGTTCTCGCCAATCTTTTAATAGACGAACATCGCGTTCCGCAGGACGGCCGTTTCAGATTTGAAATGGAAGGCGCCAATATAGATATTCGCGTCAACGTGATGCCGGTTTTCCACGGCGAAAAAGTGGAAATGCGTTTGCTTAAAAGTTCGGCGCGGCCGTTGACTTTGGAAGAGCTCGGTCTTTCTTCAAAAGCGGTTAAAATCGTTTATGAAGAAATAAAAAAACCGCACGGAATGATTTTGGTGACCGGTCCCACGGGACACGGAAAAACCACGACTCTTTACGCCATTTTGCATATTTTAAACACGCCTAAAGTCAACATCACCACCATCGAGGACCCGATAGAGTACGAAGTGCCGCGTATCAATCAGACGCAGGTGAACGTCAAAGCGGGCATCACTTTCGCCAACGGCTTGCGGAGTTTGTTGCGTCAGAATCCGGACATCATTATGGTCGGCGAAATTCGCGACAATGAAACCGTTGATATTGCCGTGCATTCCGCGCTGACCGGTCATTTGGTTTTGTCGTCTTTGCATACCAACGACGCACCGAGCGCCTTGCCTCGGCTTCTTGATATGGGCGCCGCGGCGTTTCTGCTTTCTTCGACCGTCAATTTGATCATTGCCCAGCGTTTGGTGAGAAGAATTTGCACTTCCTGCATAGAGTCGTATCCGATTACGCCGGAAATCAAAAAACTTATATCGGCTCAACTGTCCTTGGTGCCTGACACCTCCGTTTCATTTAAAGACGTTCCTGAAAGATTATTCAGGGGAAAGGGATGCAAGGTTTGCAACAATTCCGGTTTTCGCGGACAAATCGGCATATACGAAGCGTTTAAGGTAAGCGATGCCGTCAGAAATCTTTTGCTTAAACTCGTGCCAGTCGGCGAAATCAGAAAGCAGGCGATTAAAGAAGGAATGGAAACGATGTTTGAAGACGGACTTCAAAAAGTCGAGAAAGGGATTACGACAATAGAAGAAGTTATCAGAGTAGTCAGGGAATAAACACAATCATTATGCTTTATATTTACGAGGCCTCGGATAAGGAAGGCGTTGTCATAAAAGGAAAAATAGAAGCCGAAACTCGGGGAGCAGTCATAGAATATCTTGAAAAAAAAGAGCTGATTCCCGTTTCCATTGAAAAGGAAGGCGAGGAAAAGGGAATTCAGATTTTGTCTTTAAGTTTGTTTGAGAGAGTAAAGCCGATCGACCGCGTTCTTTTAGTGCGCAATTTGGCGGCTGCCATTAAAGCCGGATTGAATATCATAGAAGCGCTGGATGTTTTAATCAGCGACGCCACAAAAAACATAATCAAGAAAATTTTAAATCAGGCGAAGTTTAATCTTCAAAACGGTCAGGCGCTTTCCACAACTTTCGCTTATTACAAAAAATATTTCCCTCCGGTTTTTGTGGGTTTAGTCAGGGCCGGCGAAGCATCGGGGCGGCTTGAGTCCACGCTTGATGAATTGGCGCAGCACTTGAGCAAAGAATATAATTTAACGAGAAAAGTGAAATCAGCTTTGGCGTATCCGATAGTGTTGTTGACAGCGAGCGTCGCCGTCGTGATTATGCTTTTAACCTTCGTCATTCCGCGGCTGGCAAAATCTTTTAAGATGAGTAAGACAGAGCTTCCTTTCATAACTAAGGCGCTTATCGCCATAAGCAATATTCTGACTTACAGTTATTTTTTGGACATTATAGTAATCGTTGCTTTGGTGTGGTTCTTCGCGTATTTCCGGACGACAAGCATGGGCCGCAGAGTATTCTTGAAAATTTTATTGAGAATTCCGGTAGCCCGCAATTTAGTGAAAAAAGTGGCATTGGTGCGGCTGACGAGAACTTTGGGCAGCTTGGTTTCAAGCGGGACGACGATTATTGAAGCGTTGGGATTTTCCGCGGACGCGGTAGGCAACGAAACTTATAAAAAAGCGATTTTATCTTCATCGGAACAAGTCAGAAACGGCATCGCGCTTTCCAGGGCATTTGGCGAACATTCGGAATTATTCCCGAGGCTTCTTATAAGTATGATGGCTGTCGGAGAAAAGACGGGCACGCTCGAAAAAGTTCTGAAAACTTTTTCCGATTTTTACGATGAAGAAGTGGACCATACTCTCAAAGATTTAACGACCTTTATAGAGCCGATTCTTCTTTTGTTTATGGGACTTATTATCGGCACAATCGCTCTTTCAATTCTGCTCCCGATATATCAATTAGTGGGAAAGTTTGTTTAATAAACAAATGTCAAAAATCAAATGCCAAGCGTCCGGATTTTCTTTATTGGAGGTTCTTATTGTTATCGCCATTTTAAGCGTTTTAGCGGTTGCGGGCGCGGGTTTTTACCGCAGTTTCATCAAAAGCGCGGAAATCGGTTTGGTTGCCAAAAATATTATTAGCGATTTGAAAGACGCCCGGGCAAAATCAATGGCCGGTGAAAACGGTTTGAAATGGGGCGTTCATTTTATCAACGGCAATGAAGATTATTATGAGATATTTTCCACGCCAGCGGATTATTCAAGCGCGTCAACGACAATAGACGAAACAGACTATCTGCCGGGCGCGATTTATTTCACCAGTCCGGCGAATTTATCTTCCTCAACGGTTATTTTCGGTAAAATCAACGGGACAACAACGGCAACTACCACTATCGGCATTTCTTCGTCTGAAGAGGAAGTTAAAACAATAACGATAACGCCGATAGGAACGATATATTAGAATTTAGGATTTAGAAGATAGAATTTAGGAGAAAATGGAAAATAATAAATTAAAATCCTTCAAAGATTTAAAGGTTTGGCAGAAAGCTGCCGATTTAGCGACGCTGGTTTATAAAATGTTCGGCGGTTTAATTAAATCCCTATATTCTAAATTCTATATTCTAAATTCTCATAAACAGGGCGGCCAATTATTGTTGGAAATTCTGGTCGTTGTTTCGGCAATGGCGATTATCGGAACAATCAGCGCGCAGATGATCCTCGTCAGTATGAGAAGCAGTGAAACTGCGAACAAAAAAAACGTCGCTCTTGGATTATCGGAAGAAATTTTTGAATCGGTCAGAAATGTGGCGGCCGAGCGATGGCTTGATGTTTATAGGCCGCCCGACGGAACCGGCGACGCCAGCGCGAGCAAGGGCGATTCCAATCATTATTATCCAAGCCAATCGAACGGGAAGTGGGTTTTTGCTTCGGGGACCGAGGCGATTACGATTAATAATCTTGATTACACCCGTTATTTCACCATTAACAACGTTTGCCGCGACAACACTACGAGAAATATCTCCGGCGTTTCGCCCTGCGCCGGCGGAAATTCCGACGACCCGTCAACGCAAAAAATCACCGTCAGCGTCAACTGGTCGGACGGAGAATCGATTTCTTCAAGCGAATACGCGATGAGATGGAGAAATAAAGTGTGCGTCCAGACGAACTGGAGCGGAGGCAAAACGTATCCTACGGATTCAACCTCCACTTGTCCGACAGCCGTTTATTACAATGACGACGGCAATGTCGATATGAGCGCCGGCGGAACGATTAAATTATTGGCGCAATAATATTGAAGCGCCGATTATCATTGAACATCCCAAAGAAAAAACCGAGCTTGAAAAGAAGTGATTTTAGTCGTATATTTTGTCTGCTATGGCAGATAAAATATTGAAAAGACGCGTCCATCCCAAAGTTTTTGTAATGATGTCTGGTGGAGTTGATTCTAGCGTCGCGGCTTTTTTATTGAAAAAATCGGGGAAGTATGACGTTGTCGGCGCTTTTATCAAGGGTTATAACATTGACGGCTGTCAGAAAAAGGAAGCTGAAGATGCGAGGCGCGCGGCGGAATTTTTGAACATTCCTTTTTACGTGATTGATCTGGAAAAAGACTATAAAAAACTGGTGGTTGATTATATGATTGACGGCTATAAAAAGGGAATTACGCCGAATCCCGATGTGATGTGCAATAAAGAAATAAAATTCGGCTTATTTTTAAAGAAAGCGTTGGAGATGGGCGCGGATTTTGTGGCAACGGGACACTATGTGCGGCTCAGCCAAATTGCTTTTCGGAAACAGCATATTCCGACTCCAGCGGTCGGAATTGCTTCGCTCTCGCCCCGACATCCTTCACTGCGTTCAGGAACCAAGCTGTCGGGGCTCCGAGATGTTCCTCAAAGCAATCTGGCTTCGCCTTTGTTTTCACTCTATCAAGCCAAAGACAAAAACAAAGACCAAAGTTATTTTTTGTGGACTTTAACGCAGGAGCAGTTAAATCATTGTTTGTTTCCGATAGGCGATTATTTGAAAACGGAAGTCAGGGAAATCGCCAGAAAAGCCGGATTGCCGAGCGCAGAAAAAAAAGATTCACAAGGCATCTGCTTTTTGGGTCAGGTAAATGTCAGAGATTTTTTAAAACAATATTTGCCCGTTAAAAATGGCGATATTATTGATGTAAAAGGGGAAAAAGTCGGGATTCACGACGGCGTTTGGTTTTACACGATTGGTCAGCGGCATATTGGCATAGCCAATCGCGGACTTACGTGGACTGGACGCGGAACAACGCAGAATAAAAATTTTAAACCGCTTTATGTTGCGGACAAGGATTTGGAAAAAAATATTTTAGTGGTGGCCGAAGGCGAAGATAATCCGGAATTGTTTAAAAAAGAGATTGAAATAATTGACGTCAGTTTTATCAATCCAAACATCCCTTCTCTAATTCGCGCGAATAAGGGAATAAACGTTTTAGCGAGGGTAAGATATAGACAACCTTTATTTAAGGCGTTATTCATAATTCAT
>CAYIEH010000028.1:0-6150 GCA_964362385.1 uncultured Candidatus Saccharibacteria bacterium | reverse complement strand
ACTTAAACGGGGGCGAGTTTTTATTGTACTTGCTAAAATTTATCGGAGCGTGGTGTAATGGTAGCATGCATGCTTTGGGAGCATGTAGCCCGAGTTCGAATCTCGGCGCTCCGAAAGAAGTAATATGAGTAGATTATTATTTAAAGATAATCAAGATTGAAAAGGAACTTTATTTACGAATGAACCTGAAAAAATAACCTATAATTTGCGATACGTAGCACTAGTTAAATTAAATGCCGGACCAGTTAAAGATCCAGCGGGAAAAGCATTGGAACGATTAGGATGCGAAAAAGAAAAAGCAAAAGAATTGCTTAATTGGGGAGAAAGAGGCAAAATATTGATTGATTTAGCAAGTAAAAATTTTTCAAAACTTATTCAATAGCTTTGGCAAAATACCAAAGCGAAGGAGAGCCCTTGTAGCTCAATGGACCCCGCACAAAAATTTTAAATGTCCCCATAGTTCAACGGATAGAACGGCTCCCTTCTAAGGAGCAGATCCGGGTTCGATTCCTGGTGGGGACGCAAATTTCGAATTTTATGCGGGACAGGTGTCGCAGTGGTTCGACTGTGCTCCGTATACAGCTTGTTGTTATTCGGGGTTCCTGCCGAGGGCGCAAACTAAATTAGGATTGAATTTTAAAATTATTTTGATAAAATAAGTCATTATTCATTAAAGCTAGTCGCAAAAATAAATTAAAGCTGAATACTAATCAAATCGGGCGCTGAAGGAATTTTTCCCGAATTTACCGAAGGAATTTATTCCACCGCCTGAAGCGAAACCCTAATAAAGCCCAAGAAGAAATGTTCACTGCCTGGGATAAGCATCTTATCATAGATGCTTATGGGATTGATTATAAAAAATTAAAGAACAAACAAGCTATAAAAAATTTACTCGGGAGCTTGCCGAAAAAATTTAAGATGCGGCCTTTGGGAAATTCAGTGGTCAGAAAGGTTGCGTCGGATTTTTATCCTGATTGGGGAGTGTCTGGATTTATAATGCTTTACGAAAGCCATATTTCTTTGCACACTTGGCCGGAAGAAGGATATGTGGCAATGGATGTATATTCCTGCAAAGACTTTGATGAGAAAGCAATCATTAAATATTTAAAGAATTTCTGGAAAGCCAAGAAAATGAAAAATAAAATAGTGGTTAGGGGATGATTTTTGATTTAAGAAATAAGATTTAAGAAGTAGGAAGTAAGTATAAAAATAATAAGGGTATTTACACCCTTATTATTTTTAGTATAAAATTATTTCACAATTAAATAATGCCGCGGTAGCTCAGTGGTGGAGCGCTTGCCTGAAGAGCAAGGCGTCGGGTGTTCGATTCACCCCCGCGGCACACGAATTTCGTCAAAATTTTAGAGTTTTGAAGAAGAAAATTTTGGAACGAAATTCAGTGCCTCGTCGCTGGCGGGGCGGAATAAATTTTATGGTGGCCATAGTTCAGTGGTAGAACGCCTGGTTGTGGCCCAGGAGGTCGAGGGTTCAATCCCCTCTGGTCACCCCAAAAACTAAAACGCCGCGTAAAAATTTTAAAATTATGATTTTTCACCAAGATATAACAGAGCTTGCCAAGCAAAACGATAATTTTCGAAAAGTTGTTAATACCGGAAAACATTCCCAGGTGGTTTTGATGTCTTTATTGCCGGGCGAAGATATCGGCAATGAGGTTCATGAAACCGTGGACCAGATTTTGGTTTTTGTGGAAGGTGAGGGGAAGGCGAAAATCGGGGACGAGGAATTTAATTTAAAGCCGGGCGTAATGGCGTTCGTTGACGCCGGCGCTTGGCACAATTTTACAAACACCGGCGGAGCGCCGTTAAAACTTTATACAATTTATTCTCCCGCAAATCATCCGGCTGACAGGGTCCAAAAAACAAAGCCGGAAGTAGACGATGATTAACAGATTTTATAATTTTCAATTTTGACAAAACACCACTTTAAATGGTATTTTGTTTTTAGAAAATTATAAAATTAGTTAGAAAGAGGGGGAATTATGAAGGGATTTAAGATATTGGTTGTAGACGGGCATCGGAAAGTTGCGGAGACAACAGCAAGGATGCTTATAAGTTATGATTTTGAGGCGATTGCTTGTTGCAATGTAGAAAGCGCATTAATGCATTTATTGGAAAATCATGAGATCAATGTTGTTGTGGCATCTAATTGTTGCATGAAAGGTCGGCTTGACGGAGTGTCCCTGATAAGAATTATGCGTCAGGATATGGAATTGAATCACATCATTTTTATAGGGGTATGGCTTGAAGAGGAAGATAAGCAAACGTTTATAGAAAGCGGAGCAAATGCAGTTTTGAAAATGGGGACTGAAGCTTCGGGAGGGAGCTTAATGAAGACAATACAAAATCTTCTACCATGAAAGGTTTTCTACTATGAAAGGGGGCACATACCCCCTTTTTTATTAAACCTTTTTGACTTTAAATTATATAAATAATAAAATTTTAAAATGGATAATAAATTTATAAAACATTTTAAAGAAGTCGGAATTAAAGACGTTGGAGAAGTCGGAGGCAAGAACGCGTCGCTTGGAGAAATGATTCAGCATTTGACCCCAAAAGGCGTCAGTATCCCGGATGGTTTTGTGGTCACTGCCAGCGCTTATAGACATTTTCTAAAAAATGTGCAAATCGCTCGTTTCGCCCGCCTAGACTCGGCGAGGCTGGCCAAAGCTACAGCGAGGCGAGCAAATATCAAACCCCGAAGCATCCGCCGGCCGGCGGAGCTACGGGGCGGGTCGCAAATCGTAAGCTTGGAACAATTTATAAAAAATACTTTAAAGGGGCTTAACACAAAAAATCTTTCCGATTTGGCAAAAAAGGGGAAAATAGTCCGCGAGCAAATCAAAAAAACGGAGTTCCCTGAAGACCTCAAAAAGGCGATTATTGAAGGTTATAAAAATATGGAAAAGCAATACGGCAAAAATACCGATGTTGCCGTGCGTTCATCCGCGACCGCGGAGGATTTGCCCGGAGCTTCTTTTGCCGGCGAGCATGAAACCTATTTAAATATCCGCGGCGTTAATCAGGTTTTGAACGCGGTTCGCGCGGCAATGGCGTCGCTTTTTACAAATCGCGCCATTTCTTATCGCGTTGACAAAGGATTTGACCATTTTAAAGTCGCGCTTTCAGTCGGAGTCCAAAAAATGGTTCGTTCTGATTTAGGATGTTCTGGCGTGATGTTCACTTTAGACACGGAATCAGGATTTAAGGACGTTGTTTTAATAAACGGATCTTGGGGATTGGGAGAAATGATTGTTCAGGGAGAAATTACTCCGGATGAATTTTTAGTACACAAGTCTAAACTGGGACAAACGATCACCGCCACGGCAAGGCAGGCAGGCGACAAGCGACATGAGTTGAAGCCGATTATTGATAAAAGGCTGGGAACAAAAAATCAAAAAATGATTTATAGTTCGGCAAGCCCATTGAGCAGTTCCATTAAAAACACGAAAATAATTTCTACTTCCCAAAAAGAAAAAGAATCATGGGTTTTGTCGGAAAGCGAAATTTTAAAACTGGCAAAGTGGGGCGTTTTAATAGAAGAGCATTATTCAAAAAGAAACAGAAAATGGATGCCAATGGATATGGAATGGGCGAAAGACGGCAGAACCGGCAAACTTTTTATTGTCCAAGCAAGGCCGGAAACAATTCACGCTGAGAGGGATTTTTCAAAAATAAGAGAATACATTCTTGAAGGCAGGGGCAGGATTATAACAAAAGGAATTTCGGTCGGCAGTAAAATTGCCGTTGGGAAAACGCGCGTCATTTTGGACGCGAAAAATATCAAACAATTTAAAGCCGGAGAAGTTTTAGTAACCGATATGACTGATCCTGATTGGGAGCCGATTATGAAAATCGCTTCGGCAATTATCACCGATAAAGGAGGGAGAACGTCTCATGCCGCCATCGTGAGCCGAGAGCTTGGAATTCCGTGTATTGTCGGAACCGGGAACGCGACAAGAAAAATAAAAATCGGCCAAACGATTACCGTGGACACGACTGGCGCCGAAGGTTTTGTTTTTGACGGCGCTTTAAAATTTAAGATAGCGGAACACGATGTTAAAAAAATACCGAAGCCGAAAACTAAAATAATGATGAATATTGCGACTCCGGACACGGCTTTTGAAAAATCGTTTTTGCCGAATGACGGCGTAGGGCTGGCAAGAGAAGAATTTATTATTGCTTCCAATATCGGAATACACCCTATGGCACTTATTGAATACAATAAGCTTAAATCCGAAATCCGAAATCCCCGCCTGCGCCGAGGCTTCGGCGGGCAGGCGAAATCCGAAAAAAATTCCAAAATAAAACATATTATTTCCGAGATTGATAAAAAAACAATCGGTTATCACGACAAAACTCAATTTTATGTTGATAAATTAGCTTATGGAATTGCCAAGATCGCGGCGGCGTTTTATCCCAAGCCGATAATTTTGAGATTTTCGGATTTTAAGACGAACGAGTACAGGACTTTGATTGGAGGCGAACTTTACGAGCCTGCTGAAGAAAATCCGATGATCGGCTGGCGGGGCGCTTCAAGATATTATCATCCTGATTTTAAAGACGCTTTTGTTTTGGAATTAAAGGCCATCAAAAAAGTCCGCGAGAAAATGGGATTGGATAACGTTGAAGTTATGGTGCCGTTTTGCCGTACTCCGGAAGAAGGCAAAAAAGTTTTAGAAATTATTAATAAATTCGGCTTGCGTAAAAATAATATCCTAAATTCTAAATCCTATATTCTAAATTCTTTAAAAGTGTATGTTATGTGTGAAATTCCATCCAATGTGGTTTTGGCCGATAAATTTCTTGATGTTTTTGACGGAATGAGCATCGGTTCAAACGATTTGACCCAGTTGACCGTGGGGATAGACAGGGACGGCAATGAAAAAATAAAAAGCATCACCAACGAAAAAGACGCGTCAATAAAAACGCTTATTTCTCAAGTGATAAAAAAATGCAAAGCGCGCAAGAAATATATCGGCATCTGCGGCCAGGCGCCGTCTGATTATCCGGACTTCGCGGAGTTTCTGGTTGAACAGGGCATTGAAAGTATGTCTTTAAATCCCGATACAGTGGTAAAAACCACTTTGGCGGTTTATAAAAAAGAGAAAAAAACAAAAAGGAAAAAGTAAATATTTTTAACTATGTTCACCACAATTTTAGTTTTTGGAGACAGTAATTCTTATGGCGTGTGGGATAAGGAAGGAGGCTGGGTTTCTCGGCTGCGAAAATTTTTGGAAACGGAAAAAAGAAAAAACTATGACGATTTTCATTTTGTCTATAATTTAGGAATCAGCGGCAATACCACTAAAAATTTAATTGAACGTTTTGAATTTGAAACCAGGCAGAGACTGGAATCTGATACCGATAAAATAATTTTTATTTTCAATATCGGAGATAATGACGCTGCTTTTGTAAAAAGCCAAAATTCTAACTGGGTTTCACTTGACGATTTTAAAAAGAATATCATTGACCTTATTGGTTTAAGCCGTAAATTTTCAAAAAATATAATTTTTCTCGGTTTAATTTCCGAAATAGATGAGCAAAAGGTTAATCCTTGGCAAGACGATTTGGATTATTATGTCAAAGACCTTAGAGAATATAACAAGGAGCTTAAAGAAATTTGCGGGAAGGAAAGCGTAATATTTATTGATGTTTCAGGTGAACTAATAAAAGAAAGCAGTGAAAATTTTTTAGACGAAGACGGACTTCATTTGAATTCCCAAGGCCATCAAAAAATCTTTGAAATAGTTAAAGAATCCATAGTAGAGAATAAAATTATTTAAAATTTTAAAGTGAAAATTTTAGCCATAGAGACAAGTTGCGACGAAACCCCGAAGCAATCCCTTCGGGATGCTACGGGGCAGGCTGCCTTTAATTTATGCGTATTTTAGCAATTGAAACTTCTTGTGATGAAACTGCTATCGCCTTAATAGAAGCTAAGGGCGGTTTAAAATCGCCGGAATTCAAGATTATTAAAAATCTTGTGGCTTCGCAAATAAAAATCCATCGGCCTTTTGGCGGCGTGGTTCCTAATCTTGCCAAACGAGAACACCTAAAGAACCTTCCGATACTTTGGAAGAGAATGATGAATAATGAATTAAGAATTAGGAAGAAAAAAACCATAATTCAT
>CAYIEH010000027.1:0-7077 GCA_964362385.1 uncultured Candidatus Saccharibacteria bacterium | reverse complement strand
TTTCCGGCGTAATTTTTAAATCAGGGTCGCATATATTCACGCCGTAAATATCGCACTGTTTGTCGCCGCTGTTTATATTTTCCATAATTATTTTACCCCTATTATTACGATTATATCATAAATTTCGCTTTCAGCTAATATTTGGTCGTCTCCTAATTGATGTTTTTTAGAAACCGATTCTTTAATAAACGAGGTATAGTCTTTTTTGCTTTCTTTAATTTTAATGGTGGTAGCGGCGTAAGATTCCGAAATATTGCCGGTTTTTTCCATAACAAAACCGTCGGCCTCAAGAACAGTTTTTAATTCATTCGCAAGCCCTTTTATTCCCGTGCTGTTATAAACGGCGATTTTTACCGCCTTTTTATCCAGCGTCGAAGTGGTGGTTGCTGCGGTTTCGGTGACAGTCGTTGTTGTTATAGTTATTTGTTGTTGGTTGTCAGTCGTAGGTTGTAAGTCGTTAGTTATTGGCTGATTTGCCGAAATCCCCAATTTTTTAGCCACCGCCTGAAAATCAGACATATCTATCTTAACCAATAACGATTCCGCTCTTTTTTCGTCTATGACAAACGCTTTATCAATCGCCTTGACTAAAAAATCGGCCGCATAGACAAAAATGACGACGATAATGATAATGAAAGTTCCGGAGATAACCGGATAGACGAGTTTCTTGAATTTTATTTTTTTGAGGTCAAACGTCATAGTTATCGGTTATTAATTATTTAGCGTACACTTTCGCTCTCATTGAAATCGAGGAGTTGCTTTCCCAGCCAGCCGACGAAGCGCTCAAATTAACCGAAGAAACCGCCGTAAAATAAGAAAGTTTTTCAAAGGTTTTCAGATAATTTATCAAAGTATTGATGTTGGCAGTAAGATTTATGCTGTAATCAATGCTGTTATTGACCGGCACGCCGAAACTTAAGCTTTGTTGAACGGCGTTTTGACTCGCCGTTCTTTCTAAGGCGGTTACAAATTCGATAATGTTGTCCCGCGAAGGAAAAGCGGCTTCTATTTTTACATCGGCATTTCCGATAATTTTAAAATCCTCCCTGATTTGAGATACCGTTTCATTCCTTCTTTCCAAAGTAAAAACGGCGGCTCTTTGTTCTGCTAAAGAGTCGCTGATTTTGGAAATCTGCCGGCTGGAAAAACCTACAACAACCGCGGCGACAACGACGGCAATTCCCGCTTTCGCCAAAATTCTCAAAATTGAAAAAATTAATTGTTTTTTATTGAACATTTTTAATCGCCGTTATAAAGCGCGCCCGGATTTTTTAACTTAAACGACAATGAAAACGGAACATTTTCTCTAAGCTCTATATTTGTCAAAGGCATATTTATGGCGGTAAACATCGGCGACTCTTCAAGAATTTTCTTAAACATATTTAATTGGGAACGATTTTGGGCAACGCCGGTCATGTTGATTGCATCCTGCGACGAGGGCATAGAAAAATTAGTGATTATAACTCCGGGAATCACGCGCGCCTTCAATTCTTCCAAAACTCCGCTCCATTTCGGCAAATTTCTCAGAATTCCTCCGGTGTCAGCGATCAATCCGTTGAAATTTTTAGCCCTGTTTTCCAATTCGGCGGCGTCAACCGGCAAGGGCAAAGAATTTAAACTTTCAAGACGGCTTCTAAATCCCTGCTGGACGGAAATCATTAAAATCCAGACGCCGATAAAAGCCACGCTGAAAAATATTGAAAGGCCGACTGTGATACTGGAAATAAATCCGGCGAAAGCGACGGCTTTTTGATTTTCGTAAGCTTGTTCGGTTCCAATGGGCATTAAACTTACCAAGGTATCCTCGTGGCGCGGCAAAATTCCGCGCAAAGCCGCACCGACGGAAATCAACCAGCGACTGCTGTCTTTTTTAATTTCAGAATGTTCGGAAAACGGGCTTATTATTTCCGCCTGCGAAACCGGCAAAGACAACCCGCTGATGTCTATTCTATTTCCCCCAATTAATGCGATTTTGGAAATGGAATTTTTGCTTGCCCCGTAGGTCCCGCCTTGGCGGGATCCTTCGGAGCTTTCCGATTCATAAAAGTCGGCTATCTTTCTGATTTCGTCGGAAAATGAAACCGCGTCGGAAAAACGGGACAGCGGCACCAAACGATTAAAACGAACTGTTTTCCCGACAATTATCGAAATATCGGCTTTATCTTTGCTGAAAATTATTGTCAAAACATTCCCGTTTTCCGGAACATTGATGACTCGGGAAACGCTTATCGGATAAAATTCAACCGCCACCGTCCTTAATCCCGCGGCGACGAACGCTTCCATATAAACGTCGACGATAACTTTAGGAATCGCCGCCAAAAAAATTTCATTTTTCTCTTTGGATTCAAGTTTCTCCCAATCCAGATAAACTTTTCCCGGATCTACCGGCAACTGAAAACCGATAGTGAGATTCATTGTCTCTTCCAATTTTTCGCCGCTCAAAGTTTTCGGGAAAGAATAAAAACGGCTGTAAATATTATCCGCCAGAATGGAAACAATCGCGTAATTTATCCGCGGCTTTATTTCCTTGAGCAATTCTTTCAAAGCCGCTACCAACCCGTTCATGTCTTTTATTTCGCCGTTGACAATAATCCCCTCTTTTAAAGGCTTTTCTCTAAAAGCTTTTACCGTTATTATTTTTTCCTCCTTTTGTGTTTCGCCTGCCCCGTAGGTCCCCTGGCTGGATCCTTCGGGGTCGGTGTTTTTTTTAGAGAGTTTCCGCGTTTCCAAATCTAAAAGCGCTATTCTCAAAAAAGAATCGCTTATTTCTAAGCCGGCTATCGGCTCCTCGCGCGTAAAAAGTTTTAGGATATCTAGCTTCATTAGCTTCGTTAGCTTGTTAGTTTTGGATTAAAATTTCTAATCATTACGTTTAGCATTTTCATCACTTCTTCTAATAATGAATCAACTTTTGAATAGTCGAAATTTCTCGTTTTGGAAAGCTTCTTTGATATAATAATCTGGGTTTCTAATTCCGCTCCCGAACTGTATGATATTCTTAAAAATTGCAAAAAATCTTTTCTAGTTCTCCTGAATCTGCCTTCGGCAATATTCGAAGAAATAGATATTGCCGCTCTCCTCATTTGCGAAGTTAATCCATAAATCTCTTCTTTTGGAAATTGTTCAGTTAATTCATAAATAGCAACTACTAATTCTATTGACCTCTGCCATACTATTAAATCTTTATAAGAGTGAATTATTTTCTAATGAAGCTAATAAGCTAACCAAGCCAATGAAGCTAATCAATAACCTCCTGCCAATTTGCGTTTTTAATCTCGCCGTTTAAGGAATCATCAAAAATCACTTCAACTCTTATTTTTCTGATATTATTTTTTACTCTGCCTTCGGAATTGATGATTTTCGGGTCGAGCGCCGAACCGTCCCCAGAACTTACTGTAATTATAGCACAGCCGTCGTTCGATGTGCAGCCGTCGGAAACGAAAGCGATTTGATAGCCGGACAATTCGCTGTAATTTTTATTCCTGACGATTTTCATCAGAGCGTCTTTGGCGCCGGCTTCGGCGTAAAACAACGCCTCACTTGATTGTTTTTGCCCGGCAACGATAAACGACTCCGTAAAACCCAACGCCGTGATGCTGACGCCCACCGCCAAAATCAAAAGAGTCAATCCCATTATTATCGGCAAGCTGGCAACGCCATCATTAGGTTTTAGAATATAGGATTTAGAATTTAGGGATTTAATCAAACCGTCGGTCATTTTAGAAATTTCCGTAAGTAACAGCAATAAATTCCGATAATTTTCTAAAGATAAAAAGTTAAGTTTATTGGCGATTTCTATTTGACTTTCTAATTCAGCCGCCGAACCGTAAGCAATATTATAAAATTGTAATTTTTCTTTTTTATGATTTCTTTTAAAGCCCTCAGCAATATTAGAACTAATAGAAACTGATGCTCGTCTCATTTGACTTGTGATTCCGTAAATTTCTTCTTTTGGAAAATCTTCTGTTGTTTCATAAATTAAAACGGACAAATCAGCGGCTTTTTGCCAAACGGTTAAATCTTTAAATGATTTTTATTTTTTGTTTTCCATTTTTTAACCTAAATTCTATATTCTAAATCCTAAATTCTATCTTATTCCTATAGTCGTTTCCTTGCTTTCCTCATATCGTTGATCCGGACTTTCGCTTTTATAGCTGATTTTCATTTCCACGTTGACGCTGGCGAAAATTTTATTCAGAACCGCGTTCCTGTTTTCCAAGCGGGTGAACGACAAGGAATCGATTTTTACCGTGTCGGAAGTAATATTCTCGGGCGTTCCATTTACCGAACGTTGAAGCAGATTATCCGTTGTTGTGGCATAAGAAATGGTGTCTGCCCCGACAATAATTGTCAAAACGTTTGATGCCGTGCTTGTGCTTGCCGGGCTGATAATGGCTGCCGAAGAAGTAGCCGCTCTTAAATCCTGACTGATTTTTTCAATGGCGAACCGCAAATTGGAATTAACTTCGCTCCGCGTTTCCACTTCTCCTCTGCCGCGGTTGAGGGAAAGAAAAACGCCGACGATCACCATCGTCACAATCGCCAAAATGGCGATGTAGATTAATAACTCTAAAAGGCTGAAGCCTTTTGCCCGATGCAAATCAACTAATTTATGCGAATCTACAAATTCGACATTACTATTAAGAATCCTTTTTGGCTTTAGGTGTTCATCGCGAAAATTTACTATCAAACCAAGTTTAATTTTGCCAGCTTCTAAATATCTTCTCAATTGATAAAAGTCGTCTTTTTTTATAAATGATTTTGCTTTTACTTCAATTATTACGCGGTTATCTATAATGAAATCCGCGAAATTTGAATTTCTTTCGGCAATTTTAATGGGTTGCTCTTTTTTGAAATTAAACCCAGCATTTTTCAATTCTTTTTCCAATGCATCAGAATACTGTCGCTCGCGACAAAATCTACCTAATTCATTGTGAACTTTAAAACAAATTCCAACTATTTTATAAGACAATTCTTTTTCTATAACTTTATTCTCCATATTTGTAGATTCGCATCTAATTTGTAATTCGCATCGGTATTACGGACTCCAGCTAATAATCACGTCATTCACTTCCGGATGGCCGCCACCGGAAGTCGTGCAGTCGTTTGATGAACAAAGTTGAATTTTATAGCGGAAATATCTTTTGTTGTCGTGGTTGGACGGACATTTTATTTCCGTCGGCGTATCCGCATTTATTTCATACCAACTATTACTGCTACAATCAGAACCCTTGTAATCGCTGCTATTCCATGGTCCAGTATCGCTATCCGAAGTCGCTATCTGAATTTTTACCTTGCCGCTGTTTAAATTCCCTTTCCACATTACCGAATTGTAAGACGGTCCATCGGTTGAGCCGGTGGTGTCAAAAATAGAAGAAATCACTTCCGTTTTTGCCCGGTATGCTCCAGCGGCCGACGGCGGAATAATCCAGGTATAAGTCAAAACGAGCCGCGCGTTGAGAAGATAAATGTTATTGTTGGAATTCAAATGAATATATCTTTCGTATGAACCGCCGCCGGTCACGAAAGATTTGAAATAATCCGTTACGTCATGATTTATTTTGAACAAAGTCGGCCGGCCCGTGGCATTAATGGTATAAGTTTTATCATAAACGCCGGGCGTTGACGCGCTGTCGTCAACTTTTACCCCCAGATTAACCGAAGCCACAGGCGTGGCAATTCCTCTTATTTCTATAAAAGCGCTCTGAACTGAATTAAGCGAATCGGCTATTGAAAAAGTAAAAGCGTCATTGGTCGCGCCGTAAGTTTCCACCAGTTTTTGAACGACGAAATACTTTGTCTTTTTTGTCGTCACCTTAAAATCAACGTCTATGTAAATCTGGCTGACGCGGTGTTCCGAATTGTCCCACGTCCCGTTGGCGATTGTTTTGACTCCGGCTTCAAGATTGGTCAAATCGGAAACCGACCAGCCCGAAGTATTATAAGGATTTAAACTCCAATAATAAGAACATTGAGTGTAAGAAGAATTATTTATAGTCGCGCAATTATCTCCGAAATAATCCGAGCCGTTAATTCTTAAAAATGGACGGATGTATTCGAGATCGGCGCCGTTAACCTTGGCGTAAAAAATAACTCTCACGCCGTCTATTGTCCCCGAGTCCGAACTGTCCTGAAAATTATACGACTGCAAAGCGTTTTCCGTTGAAACATAGTTATAAGTGGCGTCACCGTCGTTATTGGGATATTCATCAACATCCGTGTACAAACCGCCCCACTGCGAATAAAAACCAACGGCGTTGGGAAGTAAAATTTTCGCGTCGGCGGAATTAAAACTTACAACAAACAACAGACAGACAGCAGCAGATAACAATAGCCAAAAAAATTTAGAGTTCATTTTCTAAATTTTACCACAATCAGTCGTAAGTTGTTAGTGATTAGTGATTATTACTGCGCCATCACCGATGTCGTTCCCTTTGAAGTAGAAAGCGCGTAGCGCCAGATTTTGCCGTCGGCATTGTAATAGAAATTTATTGAAGAAATTGTGGCATCGGAAAATTGCGGCAGTTCCTGAAGTAAGACAATGGCTTCGCCTGAATCTTTCCAACTTGCCGGCAAACTTGCGCCAATTGCTGTTGATTCAATCTCTTTTTTGGAAACAATCGCGTCTCCTTGAACTATAATTTCGTATCCTTTCTTGGATTGCGTTTTTGATGAAAAAGCCAATTGCCACTGACTGGATTTTCCTTCCAAAGTAACCGCGCCGAGAGATTTCACGAACACGAGTTTTGCGTCCGAAGCCCATTTTTCCGCTTCCGGAAGAGATAAACCATAGCTTCCTTTAACCGTCAAAACTGCTTTCGCAACAATCACCTTTTCGGACTCGGTTTTTGGCACCAAAGGAACATCAACTTTTCCGCTTTCCACAGTTCTGCCTTCGGCTCCGGTTATCTTCTGGGTTTCCGGAATCACCAGATTTTCCTCAACCACCTGCGGGCCCTTTTTAAATTCAAGTTTGTTTATCACGCTTGACGGAATCAACCCGCTGAAATACAGAATCGCAACAACGACAATAACAATAATTATCCCGACAATAATGTAAACTAATTTTTTGTTTTG
>CAYIEH010000026.1:0-8057 GCA_964362385.1 uncultured Candidatus Saccharibacteria bacterium | reverse complement strand
GCGTAAACTATACCAGCCACTGTCAAACCGATGATGATGCTGAAAAATAGGGTTTTTAATTTGTTCATATTTCTATATTCTACGGACTCCAATTGATTATAACATCATCAACTCTTGGACTCAAAGTCTGGCTGGCGTTGGAAGATAAAAATATTTTATAGCGGAAATAGCGGTGGTTATTATGATAAGCTAAATTGATTTGCGCCGAGACATCCGAGTTAGCCGGGGCATAATAAGTAGTATTTGAGCCATCAGGCCCGCGATAAGTCCATGTGGCCGGAGTTGAAGTGGAATCAGACGCAATTTGAAATTTGACCCCTGTGCCGCTTGGCTGACTTCCCTGCCACATAACAGTGTTGATTGCCGCGCCGGTTGAAACGCCGGTGTCAAAAATAGATGAAATTAATTCAGCGGTCGCCGGCGTAGCGCCCCAATTAGTCTTAACTTTATAATTTGAAGTTCCGCAAATATTTGGTTGAGCGCAATTAAAACTTATCCAGCCGATAATATCATTCCACGCCCAGCCGGAAAAATCGCCGGTTGAATTATTAATAGTCGCCTGATAAGGATAAGTGGAAGTGGCTGTCCCGCTGTCAAAACTAATCCAGCCAATGGCGTCGTTGTAAGCCCAGCCAGTAAGATTGCCGTTGCCATCGTTGGAAACTTTAAAATTGCTCGTTCCGCAGATGTTGCCATTGGGCGACGTGGCGCAATCCAAAGCGATAAAACCGACCGATGAACTGGCATAACCCGTAAGCTGGGTTGAAGAAACATTAACATTGCCAGCGGAATAACCAAAATCAATCCAGCCGATAGTGTCGTTCCACGCATAACGGTAAGTGGCATCAATGTTAGTGATAGCGTCTATTTTCTGAATAAAGAATAATGAATAAAGAATAATGAATAAAATCACTGCCCAGGAAATTTGTTTTTTATTTTTTAATTCGTTTTCCATAATTTATAATTTAATTGCATTAGAATCCTTGTATCGTAATTGAACCTGTTGAACTGGAATAATTAATATTGGTGGAACTGCTGAATTTATTATTGACAATAACGCCTCCTGTGCTGGTGGCGAAATTTTCCTGACCTGGTCCGCCTGACCAGTCGCTTTGAACAAAACTTAAATTTCTGGATCGGGAGATATATTGAGATTTTTCTATTTTATTGTTTGTCCAGCTTATTACCACGGTAATTTTCTGCGTGGATGGATCTTCGCTGATTTCCGATGATGCGCCGGGAAATGCCGCGCAAAAACTTATTGAAGACTGGGTTATGTCCCCTATGCCGCACTGGGTTCTGTTGACATTTTCCACATAAAAATAGCGGCTGAAACTTCTGCCTTCAACCACCGCCTGTTCAATGCCGCTTATAATGTCTTGGGTTGAAGAAGTATAATAAGCAAAGCCGGAACCTTTAGAAAGATTATAAATCTTGCGCCAATCGGATTCAGAAATAGACTTTACCGAATCGGATGTTTCTTGAGCCAAGGAAGAAGCAATTTGGGCTGTTTTGGCGCTAAGATCGCTTTGCAAGTTGACTCCCATTAAAACCGAAACGCCAGTGATTATAAGCACTCCGATTCCCAAGGCAATAAGAATTTCAACTAATGATTGTCCGTTAGAACAATTGTAAAACTGAAAGACCGCAAAATTGAAAATTTTTTTTATCCGCCTTCGCAGAAGACCACAGCCGTCAGTCTGTGGATGCCCGGCCTTCGCAGCCGAAGCAACAGCTTCGGCGGAGTAGGCAATGCGATGGGCAAACCATCCGCAGCTCAAAGAGCGAAGGAGGGTGCTTCGGCGGATTCCGCCGAAGCAATGGAGGATACACGGACGCCACGCTCTGCCATAGCGGCTACGCGACGGCGAGTAAGTTCGTGGAGGTTTCATATTCATTCGGTTTATTTTAATACTGAACTTCTCCATTTGAATTAATAATCAGTGTTTTTGAAATTGCTTCGTTGCTTTTTGAAGAAATTACGATGGAACTGGTGCCTGAAGGCAGTCCGGTCACTTTTGCGAAGGAAATAGTCGTACTGGAACCGCTGGCCGGATTTATGAATTTAACGCTTGGACTTAAACTCTTTTTTAAAGCCGTGGTTCCCGAGGCATAACTAGGTCCCTCAAAAAGCGCGTAGAAGCCGTCGCCGTTTGCGGAATTTTCAAAATAAACGCCCCATTGATTGGTGTTTTCCTGGCTGATTGATTTATCCCGCGCTCCCCTTAAGACAAAAGCAATCTTTGACGCGTCGTTAACAACGCTTTGGCTTTTGGAAAAACCCGAAAGATTCAGAGAAATAATTGTGGCCAGTATAGCAACGATAGAGATAACAATCAGAAGTTCAATAAGAGTAAACCCCGTTAGAGGTCTGGCAATATGATATTCTGACCTTCTTAAGCAAGAGACGGCTCCGGTATTATTTTTAGCCAGTGATCTGGAAAAAATTTTTGTTAAAAATTTTTTCTTGAAGATCTCTAACGGGGTAAACCCCCTATTAGAATGATGAATGATGAATGATGAATGATGGCGTTTGTTTTTTTTATTCATAATTCCTGATTCATAATTCATATTATATTTTTCCGACTAGCTGATAAACCGGAACGATAATTGATAAAGCAATGACTCCGACAATTACGCCGATAAAAGCCAAAAGCAGGGGCTCTAAAAATGAAGTCAGAATTTTAACCGATGCTTTTATTTCGGATTCATAAAACTCGGCGAGAGTGGCGAGAATACTGGCAAGATTCCCGCTTTTTTCAGAAATTGCCACTAAATTTGTAATTGTTTTCGGAAAGACCGGTTCTTTCCTGAACGCTTCTCCTATTGTCAAACCTTTGGATATTCCCTCTCTGGAAATTCTCATTAGGGCGTCTTTCAATTCTTCGTCGCCAACAACTTGGGCGGTGATTTCCAATGAATCCAAAATAGGCAACCCGGCGGAAAACAAAGATGAAAATGTCAGGGCAAAACGCTGAAGGGCAATTTCTTTTAAAAGAGGGCCGATTAAAGGAAGTTTTCTGATAATCTGTTGAAAAATTTTTTTAAATAACGGGGTTTGGCTGAAAATAAACCAACCTCCCGCTATAATTGCGATAACTGACAAAATAATAACAATCATATACTTATTTAAAAACAGGCCGATGGCAAAAACAATTTTTGAAAAAAGAGGCGGCTCAAATCCGCTGTCTTCAAAAACTCTGGCAATTTTCGGCAAGGCAAAGCTTATTAAAAAGAAAACAACAGCGACCGCAACCACAAGAAGGAGGATCGGATAAACAAGAGCTGAACGGATTTGGTGCCGCAATTCTTGTTCTCTCTGCAAGGTATCACTTAATCTTTCAAAAGTTTTTTCCAAACCTCCGGAGGCCTCGCCTGATTTAACCAGATTAACAAAAACTGAAGAAAAATATTTCGGGTGTCTGGCAAAGGCGAGATAAAACGGCTGGCCTTTTTCCAAATTTCCCCTGATTTCATAAAGAAAAGATCTCATTGCCGGCTTGTCAAAATCAACAATCAAAATATCAATTGCCCTGAAAAGATCTGTTCCGATCTTAAGCATTAATGACAGATATTTTGTCAAAAATATCTTATCGGCAACCGAGATTGACGGCTCAAAAAGTCTCCATTTATTTTTTTTAGATTCTACGGATTCCCCTTTCTTAAGAGAAACAGGTTTTAATCCTTTTGAAGCCAGAAATTCCAGAACCTCACCGACTCCTTGGGCCTCCATTTCTCCTTCAACTATTTTGCCGTTAGATTGTGAAGCAATGTAGTGAAAACGCATATAATTTAAATAAAAATAATAAATGTTTAAATATTTTTGAGTTTACGTTTATTATTTTTAATATTTTATTTTTTATTTAAAATTATTCCCTAATAACCCTCAATATCTCCTCCATTGTCGTCATTCCCAATTCAACTTTTCTAATGCCGTCTTCAAACATTGAAATCATTCCTTTCTTCTTTGCCAACTCCACCAGAGAATTTAAAGAAAAATCCGGCTTATTGATAAGCGCCGTTATTTCATTATCTACGACTAAAATTTCAAAAATACCCATCCGGCCCTGATAACCGGTGAAATTGCATACGGGACAACCTCGCCCCCGAAAAAAAATTTTTGGCGCTTTAAATTCGCCCCTGTAATAACCCGATTCTTCTATTTGCCTCTTCAATGACTCAATCATATCCTGGGCGGGCGAGAAAGATTCAATGCATCCCAAACATATTTTTCTGACCAATCGCTGAGAAATTATGATATTTAAAACAGCGGCAATCAAAAATGTCGGAAGCTTCATATCTATAAGGCGGGGAATCGCTGTCGGAGCGTCATTGGTATGCAAGCTTGAAACGAGCAGATGGCCCGTCAGAGCCGCGTGGACAGAAATTTCCGCGGTTTCTTCGTCTCTAATTTCGCCGACCATAATGATATTCGGGTCCTGTCTCAAAAAAGATCTCAAAGCGTTGGCAAAAGTGATGCCGGCCTGAGAATTAATCTGAGTCTGATTGATGTATTTAATGTAATATTCTATCGGGTCTTCAATAGTAACAATATTCACATCGGCCCGATTTAAAATATTTAAAATTGAATAAAGCGTGGTTGTTTTTCCGGAACCGGTGGGTCCGCAGACTAAAATCATTCCGTAGCTTTTCTTCAGGCTTTCTTTGATAATTTTTGAGGTTTCTTCAATCATTCCCAGTTCTTCCAATGAAAGCGGTTTTTGAGTCGCCGGAAGCAATCTCATTTCTATTTTCTCCCCGTACAAAGTCGGCATTATTGAAACCCTGATATCTGTTTTTTCTTCGCCGAATTTATAATGAAAACGGCCGTCTTGCGGTTTAAAATGTTCGTCAATTTTTAAAGCGGCGAGAAGTTTTATTCTTGCCAGAATAGGCGGCTGAACTTCTTTCGGAATTCTTAAAATTTCATGAAGTATCCCGTCAATTCTGAATCTCATTAAAACCTTGTCTTCTAAAACCTCTATGTGAATATCTGAAGCCCTGAGAGACGCCGCGTAAGCAATAAAATTTTCAACAATCGCCACTATTGGTATTGCGGTGGCAACCTGTTCAATTTTTTCATCTTTTATCTGAAGAGAATTCTGAATATTTTCTTCAATGATTTTTTTAAAGTTCTCGGCTAACTGACGATTATAAATGGCAAAACCGGTCTCAAGGTCTTTTGGCCTTGCCAAAAACGGCTTGATTCTTCTTTTAAGATGCCTTTCTAAAAATTCAATAGTCTTTAAATCGCTTGGGTCTTCCATGGCGACATCCAAGGCGCCATCCGCTTCTTTTCTAAAAATAATGGCTCTTTTTTGCCTTGCCAAATCCAAACTCAACTGGGTCAAAATTCTTTCATCTATCGGAATTGCCGTTAAATTAACCAATTCTATACCCAGATACTTGGCTAAAATACTATAGAAATAATCCTGGGTTATAATTCCCCTGGAAATCAAACTGTCTTCTATTTTTTGGCCCAATCTCTGGGTTTCTTCCGCTAATTGGTCAAAATTATCCGTCGTTAGCAGACCTTCATTCGCTAAAATTTCCCTAAGTTTTTGATCGGGGATGTTTACCATATAATAACGTTTCGCTGTTGCGAACTGTATTGTGAAACTCCACGGCTTTACAGCCGCGGCTTCTCTTCATACGCTTCGTCGGACGAAACCCTCCGAAGCGTATACTCCTTCGCTCTCCGAGCTACGGAGGATACCCTCATTCATCCCCGCCTTTACAGGCGGGGCTTTCTCCGCTTCGCGGAGGAGGGTAAAATTTAAAAATTAAATAATAGAAAGCTTAAATAATTTAATCTTTTTATTAAGTATAACAAAAATAATTATTATCTTCCATATAGTGCAAAGAGCGGCCAGAAATCTGGCCGCTCTTTATTGTTTTTGCCTGATTGTTGGCTATATTAAAGACTCATATCATTACCCACTTCATAAAAAGTATCCTTTGTGCCTCCGTCATTGCTATTAAGCATTTGATTTGAAAACTTAGCACTTTCCAGCTTGCCGGCTAATTTAAATTTAAAACTCGTGTTGTCGCAGGCATAGGCATAAAACAACGTGTTAGAATTACTGGGTTCCATCGGCAACCTCGCCAAAGGAGATCCCACTGATAGTCCTGAAAAATTAACATCCACCCAGCCGATTCCGCTTACGGCAGTTGAAGTTGCAATGGCGCCGCATGTTGCGCTAACAAAAGGACCGTTGCCGGCTCCCGGGTTAAAGGTGCAGCGTCCGCCTGACGGACAAGTTCCCAAAGGACTAGTGGAAGTAGTGTTATAAAGAAAAAGATTCAAAGCGTTCCTTAAAGCATCAAGGTCGTTCATTCTTTGGCTGTCTCTTGTTTGCTTGAGGTATTCGCCGGGATTTAAAAGCAGGACAACAACCGTGGACAAAACCGCAATAATAGCGATAACAATTAAAAGTTCAAGTAAAGTAAAACCCCGTTTAGAAATTCTAACAATCCGCGTATTTTCTTTTTGCATATGTTTATTTCGTATATCAATTTAATTTACGACCTCTTTAATATCATAACATCTAATTCCTTTCCCCACGAGGCAAAATTGTGGATAACTATTTTTTAAGAAACTCCTTTATTTTACTGACCAAATCGTCAATAGAAGTCTTTGCCTTTATAAAATATTCAATAGCGCCAAGTTTATAGCCTTTTGAAACATCCTCGGGCTGCCCCAAATTTGAAATTATAATTATGGGCATGCCGCTCTGAAGTTGAGGGTCAGAGCGAATTTCTTCCATAACTTCAAACCCGGATTTTTTCGGAAGAATAATATCCAAAAGTATAAGGTCAACCGTGCCTGATTTTAAAGATTTCAAAGCTTCTTCGCCGTCTTTTGTATGAATAACTTCCAATCCTTCCTTCTGAAGTCTGTTTTTTAACAACGAAGACAGAAATGGATCGTCTTCAATAAGTAAAATTTTACTCATGCGAATTTTATAAATTGAGCGAAGTGAAAATTTGTATAAAATTCAGCACCCCGCCCTCTTGGCTTATATTTATTATATTGATTATAGATGCTTATTTTAAAAATGTCTATAATTCTACAAATAATCAAAATCCCGCTTAGAGGGCGGGGTTTTGATTTATAACGTCTCAAATTTCGTCTTCAACTCGTTTTTGCCGATAAATCAAAACTTTTTCAGTTATCCCAATAGTCGTGACTTGAGGCTCAACGACCAACACCTTTTCCGCCTAAGGCGGATATCGATCAAATTTTTAGTTTAATTATTCCACGCACAGCTTCCGCTACGCGTGCCTTGTTACGACTTCACCCCTGTCACTGAGCTTACCCTGATACGCCAATGGCGGACTTCAGGTACTCCCAGCTTCCTTGGTGTGACGGGCGATTATCTTTTTTGTAATTAAAAATTGATGTTCCCACTGTACGGACGGATTTCCCGTATACAGCGAGCTCAATGCATTTTTGCTTTAATATGATACATTTTCTGCAAACCATTCTTTGTTAAATGACTACAAAGTAAAGCTACCTTCCCCATCAACTAAACCTGTTATGTATTCTGCGCTTAATTTTCCCATTGTGCATCGAGTGGAGACCTTCCTGAGCACATAACGCTTTATGTGCTGCGGTACTACGCTCCAGCTGACTTCTGACGCTGCGTCAATTACATTATACCATCCTCCACCCTTCTTGCGAAGAGTGGGGGATGGACAGCAATCAGATCTCCCAAGGTCACTTATAAAACTGTTCCTTGCATCCCTAAGATGGCATCCCTGATCTTCGCTATGCTCACCACCCTGTCATAGCTCGATCGCCACCCCCTTTTAAGGTAATTAGGGCTACAATTTGCTTCCAGATCCTCCAGGCCAAACCTCACGGCATTGGCCCTATCTTTCAGCTACGCTCCGACAACGAATCGGAGGAATGGATTTTTCCGCCAAAGGCGGACCCGCCTATGGCGGGAACCACTTAGTTTTACCCCCACCAAATTTCTTTGGAGGCAAACCGCCCATGACCAAAAATTATTTTGGTGTGGTGGTTTATAAGCTGCTTGGCGCTTTTATTGTGA
>CAYIEH010000025.1:0-8570 GCA_964362385.1 uncultured Candidatus Saccharibacteria bacterium | reverse complement strand
CTTCGCTTTTTGTAAATTTTAATCTATAATTAAATCTATGTCAACTTCAATTGGCCCGCAAAAACTTATTTTTGATATAGAAACAATCGGCGTTGATTTTGAATCTCTTGATGAAACAACCAAGGATAGTTTAACCCGCTGGATTAAAAAAGAATCCACAAGCGACGCTGATTATCAGGAAGCGCTGCGGGAACTTAAAGACGGCCTTGGATTTTCGCCGCTCACCGGAGAAATTATAGTAATCGGCGTTTTTGATTATGATAAAAATCAGGGGGCGGTGTATTTTCAGGCTCCCGGAGAAAATATTAAAGAATTCAGCGAGGGAAACATAAAATTCAAACAGATGAACGAAAAGGAAATGCTGGAAAATTTTTGGCAAGGAGCCAAAGAATATCAGGATTTTATAAGCTTTAGCGGCAGAATTTTTGACGTTCCTTTTCTTATGGTCAGGTCCGCCGTATACGACATTAAGCCGACAAAAAATTTAATGAAAGGCAGATATTTATATCAGCAAGATTTTAACAGCAGACACATAGATTTGGCCGACCAGCTGACATTTTACGGAACTGTCAGAAGAAAGGGGAGTCTGCATCTGTGGAGCAATGTCTTCGGCATAAAAAGCCCGAAAAGCGAAGGTATCACGGGCGATGACGTCGGAAGGCTGTTTAAAGAAAAAAAGTTTTTAGAAATAGCAAAATATAATGTCGGAGATTTGATAGCCACAAAAGAACTTTATGAAAAGTGGAACAAGTACTTTAATCTGTAAAGTTATTAGCGACTAGCTAATAGCGATTAGCGGTTGAAAATATGAATCAAATCAAAGAGTGGATAATAAATCATAAACGTAATATTATCCTTTTTTTATTGATATTTCTGATAAGTTCTTTAAGCTTCGGCTTGGGCTATTTAGTCAACCGCGAATTCAACCACGCGCCGATAATTATTGAAAAGTGCTCCACTGTGGGATTGACAAATTTTAGTGTGTGTTAAAAGATAAGTAAACAGGTAACAGATTTAGGCGACGCGATTACATCAACCCGCCTATTTTAATGGAAACAAATTTGACAACTCAAACAATACATTATAATATATAAACAGAATTTTTTAAAAATAAGTTAAGCATAAGGCAGGCTTAATCTAAATAATCCAGCAACTGGGTTATTGCCCTTTCAGCAACTGACGGGGTTGAGATTTGAGTATCTAAATCACAGGCACGTCTACGCGCTTTACAGAGATTGAAAACCGCTTATTTTGCCCGCTTCCGCGCCCCAAGGGACACTCACGCGATCAAAATAAGCTCTCTTCTTAAATCTCTTTTAAACGCGTCAAGGTTTTTATCGTCTCTGAAAGCCTGCCTTATGTTTCTTTTTATATAAATTTTGTTTCAGAAAGGAGGATGCATGAATTACAGCCAAGAAGTAATAGATTTTATTTCTAAGCGGCTTGATTTCAGTCCAACCCTCCTTTCTGACCTAATAAATAGAAAGGGAAATCTTTATAGGGTTTGGTACAGGAAAAAGGGGAATAAAAGGCGTTGCGTAGAAGAACCGCTAAAAGAGCTTAAATCTCTCCAAAGAAAATTATTAGACGGATTTTTTAATTTCCAACATCCAAAATGTGTCCATGGCGGCGTGCGCAAAAAGTCTATCAGAACCAATGCGTTGGAGCACAAAAGCAGTAAATATATGCTTCGTTTGGACATAAAGAATGCGTACCCATCAGTTACGCGCAAACAAATATACCAGCTATACAAAAGTTTAGGCGCAACTGTGGAAATGGCAAGAATTCTAACGAAGCTGACTACTTTTCGCGGCCATTTACCGCAAGGCGCGCCGACTTCCTTACCCCTGTTTAATATACTATTAAGTAATCTGCGTCTGGATAGTATATTCCGATACAGCGTCAAAGGAATAAAATACACCAGGTATGTGGATGACTTGATTTTTACGTCCCGAAAACCTCTGCCAAAACAACTTGAATCCGAAGCAACTAAGCTGCTTAAAGAGAATGGATTTAATGTTAACCGCCAGAAAACGAAGCGATATTCAACAAAAAATCGCGCTCTTAGAATAACAGGCGTTAACATTATTAAAGGAAAACCAAAACTGCCCCCAAAGCTAATTAAAAAATTCAGGGGAATGATAGGCAGAGCAATTTTTGATAACACAGTCTCAAAAGATCAGGTGTTTGGAATTATTGCCTTCACTATCGGGATTGAAAAGAAAATACCAAACCAACTACTCAAACCCTTTCTTCGCTACTTAAAAACAAAAAATATAAAAGAGTGTTCGTTTGTAATCAATACAGAGCCTATATAAAGCCAGGCTCTGTATTTTTGATTTATATTATAAGTATCCGGCTTGCTTTAGCCAGTATTCATTTTCCCACTCCCACAATTTTTTCGCGCCTAAAAACGCTTTAAAATCTTCCTGCCAATAGGGGAATTCCTGAAGTTCAACTTCTCCCCGAAGTTCTGACCATTGATGCTCGTTGTCATCGCACATCGGCAATGGTTTTTTCCCGTTTCTCGCGGGTTTGATTTTATCTCTTCCGCCTTTGCTTCTAAGCGTTGCTCCGCACTTTAAACATTTTTTCGTCTGGTCAATCCTTAAAATCCATCTTGTTTGAAGATTTTTAAAATCTTTTTCCAAGGCGGCGATATAAGCCGATGTCTGAAGATTATAATCCCGATAAATCGCTTGAGAAGTTTTAATGTCCAAAACCCCGAATTTTCCGTCAATCAAAGCCAAAGCGTCTAAAGTGCCGGCGTATTTTTCGTCATAATTAACAACCTGCTTTTCAACATATTCCGGGTCTGCGTGAATATTTTTTTCCTCAATAAATTTTAAAAACGCTTCAACCGAAGGCTGAATAGAAGGATCAATAACAGGGGATTCGCCAATCAGAATTTTTTCAACCGCTTCATGAATCATCGTTCCTTCGGAAGCCGAATTCTTTTTTATATCTTCGCCTTCCTGAAAATTATTCAATTCAGCGTAAAATCTGTATAATGCCGGTTTGGCTTTAATCTCAACGATTTTAGTGACTCGGGGATACCAGGTGCCGTCAATTTCATATCCTGAAGTTCCTTTAAAATGTTTTATGTCGGTGTAATACATAAGCGAAACTTATCTTAATAATCCCTCACTTTTTATACAATAGTGAGGGATTTACAATAAAGGGAAGCGTGCTATTTTAATTTTCTCATCTGTCGCAAAATGAAGGTTTTGCGACAGATATTAAATGTGATTAATAAACCACCTGATAATATCAATAAAGAACTCAAAAATCCTAATCATTAAAAACCCCACTGCTTTAATGAAATTAATAAATCCGGCGCCGATATTAACCGTTAACCACTTGCTTATATAGCTCAATAAATCTATTAATTTTTGTATTAATTCCGGCATATTTTAGTATAGCATACTTTTACACAATTTTATAAATAATCCATCGGGTCTAAACTGCCGCCATAAGGCATTTTAGGACCGCAATTCAAATTAGCTGAACCAATCCGAAATGTCTGGCTGGCATAGACTCCAAAATGAAGATGGGCGCCTTTGGCATATCCAGTTTTGCCCACATAGCCGATTAAACTGCCTCTTTCAACTGTGTCGCCTTCTTTAACAACCTGAAGGGAAAGATGTCCGTATAAAGTAGTAAGATTATTCTCATGCTCTATTGCAATGAATTTTCCGTAAGCCCCTTTGTAACAATAAAGGTCTTGATTGCCTACGGAGATAACTTTTCCTTTTTCAGCCGCAAAAATCGGAGTGCCAATCGGCGCCGCTACATCAATTCCATTATGCGGCTTTCCTTTATAACCGCCGGCTAAAGCAAACTTGGTATATCCGTATATTTGAGTGGTTGTCCCGCCAACCGGCATTGCTAAAACTCCGGGCCTCGCCTTGGGCAAAATACTTCTGTCAATCTTCAAACGCATTTCTTCTTCTAATTTTTGCAATTCTTGGCCGATTTGATCCTGCTTTTTTTGAAGTTCAGTCAGCGATTGCTGATAAATTTTTTCTTTATTTTTTGTTTGTTCCAATAATGATTGTCTGTATTTTTTTGTTTCTTCGGCTATCAATTTTTTGTTTTTCAGATTTTCGTTTTCTGTTTCTTTTTGCTGTTTTTTATCAGAAGCTATTTGTAAATTTCTGTCCAATTCTTCTTTAAGATTCCTTAAATCGTCTATTTCACTGACTAATTTACCTTGAAAATCCAATAGTCCCTGAATTTCAAATACGCTGTCGGCCAAATTTTTATTTTTTAGAAAGATCGTCAAAGGATTTTCTGTGGCGTTTTTTTGCTGGAGTTGACGCAGAATTTCGGCGATTACCTCTCTTTTGGCTTTTATTTTATCCTCGGAATCTTTGATGTCGTATTGAGTCATTTCTATTTCCAAACCGGTTTTTTCAATCGCTGTTTGGCTTGATTTAATGCCTAAATCAAGCTGATTAAGATTAACCTTAATCTGATTTAATTCGCTTCCAAGCGTTTGTTTCTGGCTTTTTGTTGTTTCAAGCTGTTCTTGAGTGCTTAAAATCTGGCCTTTTAACGCTTCAAGCTCTTGGCTCTTTTTTTCAATATTGTCCCTTAATTCCTGCGGTGTTGCGGCAAACGTTCCATAAGAACCGCAAATTAAAAACCAAAAACTGAACGTCAAAAAAATTGTCGCTTTTAATTTTTGTTTTTTCATAAAGAAATTTTATTAACGGCGATTTCCAGCCGTTTTAAAGTTTCCTCCTTTCCCAATATCTCCATAATTTCAAAAGGACCCGGCGAAGCGGCTTTCCCGCTTAAAGAAGCTCTCAGCGGCCAAAGCAACTCTCCCCTTCCCCAAACCTCGGTCAAAGGCATAATAACTCTCTCAAGGCCTCTTATGTCAAAATCGGCTTCCGGAATTTTTTTAATTTCTTCCGATAGAAGCTTTAAATTATTTTTTATCTTATTTTCTTCAATTCCTTTCCAAACCAAAAGTCCTTTATTGTAATCCGGCAATTCAAAAAAGAAATCAGCCGCTATTTTAAAATCGCTTAATATTTTCAATCTTTCTTTTTCCGCTTCTAAAATTTTTAGAATTAAATCTTTTTTGGATTTCCAGTTTTCCGGAATAAAATCAAGAATTATTTCCGATAATCTTTCCGAATTAATGCTTCTGATGTATTGCGCATTAAGCCATTCTAATTTATCAATATTAAAAACAGCGCCGGCTTTCTGAACGCGCTTTATGTCAAATTCAGAAATTAGTTCATCTTTTTTCAATATTTCTCTGTCGTCTTGAGGGTGCCAGCCCAGCAACGCCATAAAATTCACCAACGCTTCGGGCAAATATCCCAATTTTTTATACTCATCCAACGAAGTTTCTATATAACGTTTTGACAACTTGCTTCTGTCCGGCGCCAATATCAAAGGCAAATGCGCGTATTTAACTTCGTCAAACTCCAAAGCTTTTTGAATTAATATTTGTTTCGGCGTATTGGAAATATGGTCTTCGCCGCGGATAACATGGGTAATTTTCATTTCAAAATCATCAACAACGCCGGCAAAAATAAAAAGCGGCGATCTTAAATTTCTGGCAATCACAATATCCCCCATCAAACCGGTGTCAACTGTTATTTTGCCCCTGATTAAATCATTGAATTCCAGCTCAATTTCGGGCATTTTAAAACGAATTACTGAGCCTTCCCCTTTATTTAGACGCTCTTTGGTTTTTTCTTTTGGAAAATTTCGGCATTTCCCGCTGTATCTAGGCGCTATCCCTTGACTTAACATTGCCTGTCTGTCAGCTTCTAATTCTTCTTTGGAACAAAAGCAGTAGAATGCCTTATCGCCGTCAATAAGTTTTTGCAAGTATTTTTCATAAATATCCAGCCGTTCTGATTGTCTGTAAGCGCCATAAGGCCCGCCAATATCCGGACCTTCATCCCAATTAATTCCAAGCCATTTTAAACCATCAATAATATCCTTTTCATATTCTATATTAGAACGTTCAACATCAGTATCTTCTATCCGCAATATAAAAACACCGCCTTGATTTCTGGCGAACAAATAATTGAAAAGGGTTGTCCTGGCGGTCCCTAAATGAAGAGGTCCGGTTGGCGAAGGCGCCATTCTTACCCTTACCGGCTTTTTAGAGCCATCAGTCATTTAGCTATTTTAACACAAAATCAATGGTTTTCCCAGTCTAAATGCTCTTAAGCCGTTAATGGTAATCCATTTTCTCTTTTGCCGGACCGAGATCTTTTAATGTGCCCGGCACTATTGTCCAAACGTTTTGCTGAGTTTCCCAATATTCCGCCTCGTATTTATGAACAGGTCCGCCGCCAGTCGTCGAAGCTATAAATTCCCTTTTTTCCCTCTTTCTTTGTTCTTCGGGAATTTCGTTAAAATTTCTTTCTAAATCTTCCATAAATTTATTTTATCATTTTTTGATAATTTTTGCAATACCGCCACCATTTATTGAAAATTTCTAATTTCATCGCGCTTATCAAGCCAGGGACACCATCTGCAAAGAACGCCTTCCGTTTCTGGCAAGTCGTTGTTCAATAATTTTACAATTTCCTTTAATTTTTTCTCAAAAACCGGTAGATCAATTTCCACTTTATCAATATGGCTGTTAAATTCCATCATAAGCGACCGATCCTTTTTGTCTTTGGTAAAGTAATGGACTAAATACCCGAATTTAGCCGTCTTTTGCCCCTTGCCGTGAAACATCAAGGAATACGCATGAAGCTGATAAATATAATATTTATATTTATCCTCTTTGGGCGCATCGCCTGATGATTTAAAATCCAACGGCATCAGCTCGCCTTCTTCATTGACAAAAACCTCGTCTATTTTCCCGGAAAGAACATAACCGTCATTTTCATTAACGTACTGAAGCGCGTGGGGACTGCTCCGCCATTTATTTAAAATTTCTATATCCTTAAATAACTTCAGCCCTTTTAAACTTGCCACTTCCGGCGGCATTTTACCTTCTGCTCGAAATTCATCGTATCGCTCTTTTAATTTTGAATCCATCGCGTTATTCAAAGTGAAAGGTATGCCCGGTTTTCCGCCGATATGCTGTTCAATCCAAAAACACCTCGGGCACTCGTCATAACCGTACAATCCGCTCGGAGACAATTTCCACAAACCTTCTTTATTTTTCATAATAAAAACTAAAACTAAATCACAAACATTCCGTCTTTGTATATGATTTTTTCTTTGCCGTTTCTTAAAAAAGCGGTGACTGTCCTGGGCGAGGTGGTTATTATATCGGAATGGATAGCCGAATCATTAAATCCGAGATTTTTCCAATCTTTCTTTTTTAATTTGGCCGGATTGCCGTCATAGCAATCGTGAAATCCCCTTCCAAGGGCAATGTGCATATTTCCGTTCGGCCCGCCGATATTTTCGTCGTATAAAGTCTCGGCCATAAATTTGGCTATCCGCGAAAATCTTTTGTCAGTCAAAGAAAATTCGCCGACTTTATCGCCGCCTTCGGTTTTAATGATTTCTTTAAGAAGTTTTTCGTTCTTCTTTGCCCTGCTTTTTACAACTTTTCCGTTTCTAAATTCCAGATTGATGCCTGTGATTAAATTGCCGTGGCTGTAAAGCGGCTGGTTAAATTTAATCCAGCCGTTCGTTCCTCTCCAATCAGGCGAAGTGAATATCTCAAAGCTCGGGATGTTTCTGCCGCCTCCTCCCTGCCATATTCTTTTTGCGCCGATTTTTATCCATAGGTTTGCTTCCGGGCCGCGGACATGCAGGCGATTTATCTGTAATTTTTTCAGTTTTTGCCGAAAGTTATTTGTTTGTTTAAAAACAGATTTCCATTCATTAATCGGATTTTTCTTGTCTAAAAAACACGCTTTAATAATCTGCTCCCAATATTCTTTTAAAGACATTTTCGCTTCTTTTGCCATTGCTTCTGTGCCGTAAAGACCCATCGCCCAGCTAAATTTTCCTTTATTTTCTTTTTCATCCCGCCATTCTATATACGGCTTAAAAGCGATTCTAGCCTTCATAATTTTCTTGGGATTAATTCCTTTAAGCGCCTGCTTGTCTGTTTCGCTGTCAATGAAAATCATATGGTCCGCCTCATCAATAAGCCCCCGCAGATACTTACCCGGAAAAAAATCAAGCTGATGGTCCTGGGCCAGTAAATAAAAATCTTTGCTTAAATTATATCTGCCTGGTTCGTTGTCCGGCTGATAACTGGAAATAATGTGGCCGCCGGCTTTTAAAATAGTTTTCCTTAACTCAACCATCAGCGGCTTTGCGCTCTCATAGCACGCCAAATAAACAACGTCTCCTTTTTTAATTCCTTTTCCGCTTCCCAAGGCAAAATTCACGAGAACATCGGCGTATTTTTCCAATACTTTTTGCGAAGGATTATAAGACATACTTAATTGTGCCGGCAATAAGTTTTTAGGCGCCCAACCTGATTATTTCTTCCGCTAAAGTTTGGGCCGCTTCCGGTTTTGAAAAATTTTTTGCCGCCTGCGACATTGATTTCAAATTTTCGGGATTATCAAATAATTTCTTGAGCTGAACCATAAAAATATTTAATTTA
Source organism: uncultured Candidatus Saccharibacteria bacterium (assembly GCA_964362385.1). Classification (GTDB taxonomy): domain Bacteria; phylum Patescibacteriota; class Minisyncoccia; order UBA6257; family UBA9933; genus CAYIEH01. The sequence continues at coordinate 10 of CAYIEH010000025.1, read as the reverse complement.
AGATTATCTT
>CAYIEH010000024.1:0-8591 GCA_964362385.1 uncultured Candidatus Saccharibacteria bacterium | reverse complement strand
GGATGCCTTCTTTAAGATCGCGGATTTCATCAATGCCGCGGTTGGAAGCGGCGTCGATTTCAATGACATCCAGCGCTTGGCCTTTGTCAATTTCCAGACAAACCGAACATTTATTGCACGGCTCCCCGAGTTTTTTAAATTCCGGATCGGTTTGTCGCGTAAGGCAATTGGCGATTTTGGCAATCAAGCGGGCAGTGGTTGTTTTGCCTGAACCTCGCGGCCCGTAAAAAAGATAAGCGTGCGCCAGCTTGTCGGCCTTAGCCGCGTTTTTAAGAATTTTGACCGTTGTTTCCTGTCCCAAAACATCTTCAAGTTTTTGGGGCCGGTATTTGCGATAAATGGCTAACATAACAATAGAAATTAGTAATTAGATATTAGAAATTAGTAATTTTTATTTAAGATTAAGTATACAGAAAAGATGGGAATAATAAAGATAGAAAACCGCCTTTATTTTTTGGGGGATTTAGATTAAAATAAACCCATAATTCCTAATTCATTATTCATAATTCCATAAAAATGTTGGATATAAAATTCATCAGAGAAAATAAGGAGGAACTTAAAAATGCCATAAAAAACAAAGGCATTGATTTGGATTTAGGCGAACTTTTAAAGATAGACCATGAAAGGGTCAAATTGTTGCAGGAAATTGAAGCGTTGAAAGCCAAGAAAAACGAGTTGAACGAAGAAATAAAAAAAGCCGGAAATGACGGCGAGAGGAAAGAAATTATTGAAAAAGGAAAAAAAGTAAAAAAAGGATTGGAAGAAATCGAACCGCAGTTTAAAGAAATAAATCAGAAATATGAAAATTTAATGATTAAAGTTCCGACAATTCCTTCGCATGATACGCCAATCGGAAAAAACGGGGATGACAATAAAGAAGTTTATAGATGGGGAGAACAAAAGAAATTCAACTTCACTCCGAAAGATTATACCCAGCTTGGAGAGGATTTGGATATTATTGATTTGGAAAAGGGAGCGAAAGTAGCCGGATATCGCGGATATTATTTAAAAAATGAAGGCATGCTTTTGGTAATAGCAATGATGATGTATGTAATTCATAAAATGGTAGAGAAGGGATATAAGCCGTTTTTGCCTCCGACATTAGTAAAAGGATTTTCTCTTTTTGGAAGCGGATACTTTAAAGGGCTGGAGTATGACCCGGAAGTTGATGAAATTTATCAAATCGCGTCTTCTGACAGAGAAGCGACAGGGGAAACAAGCAAGGAGAGAAAATTTTTGGTGGGAACGGCCGAACCGTCGCTGTTGGCGTATTATTCGGATGAGGTTTTAAAAGAAGAGCAATTGCCCATAAAAGTTTTTGGATTCGGCCAATGCTATAGAAGCGAAATCGGAAGTTATGGAAAAGACACAAAAGGAATGTACCGCGTGCACGAATTTATGAAAGTGGAACAGATAGTTGTGTCAAAAGCGGATTTTGAAGAATCCACAAAACTGCAGAAAGAAATGGTGGACATTGCAAAAGAAATACACGAGGAATTGGGATTGCCGTATAGAGTGATTCAAATTTGTACAGGCGATATGGCTCCCGGAAAATACAGAGCGTTTGATATTGAAGCGTGGATGCCGGCGTCGCAACGCTGGGCAGAAACAGGTTCAGCGAGCAATTTCGCGGATTGGCAGGCAAGGAGATTGAATATTAAATATGTTGATAAAAATGGGGAGAAAAAATTTGCGCATTTGTTGAATGACACGGTGCTTCCGAGCGTTCGTCCATTTTTGGCTATTTTGGAAAATTATCAGCAAAAGGACGGAAGCGTGGTTGTGCCGGAGGTTTTGAGGAAGTATATGCCTAATGGGGTAAAAGAGATAAGACCTAAAAAGTAAGATTTAAGAAATGCCGACCTAGCTCAACCGGTAGAGCGACGGTATCGTAAACCGTAGGTTCGGGGTTCGATCCCCCGGGTCGGCTCATGGATGATATCAATCAAAAAATTGAAGAATTGGAAAATGAAATCCGCCGAATGGGCGGGGTTTTTGAAATTGAAAACAAAAAGAATCGCGTGAAGGAAATTGAGTATGAATTCAGCGATCCGGATTTTTGGAAAAACCGCGAAACGGCTGACGCTAAAATAAAAGAAGTCGGCGAACTAAAAGAGCTGATTAAGAAATTTAACGATATAGAACGCGGATTAACGCAGATTAAAACGCTGATTGACGCTGATAAAAATAAAGAAGCGGAAAATTCAATGTTTGAAATCCAGAAAAAAATCCGCCAGCTTGAAATTGAAAAATTATTTTCCGGCAAATACGACAAGCAATCGGCGATTGTTTCAATTTATTCCGGCGCAGGCGGCCAGGACAGCGAAGATTGGGCCGGAATGCTCCATGAGATGTATTCAAAATTTTCAGAAAAAAGAGGATGGAAAGTTTCAATAATTGACGAAAGCGAAGGCGATCTGGCAAAGACAGCGCGCCAAGCTTTTAAAAATATCACTTTTGAAGTAAAAGGCCCGTACGCGTACGGATATTTAAAAAAAGAATCCGGCGTCCATCGCTTGGTGAGAATTTCTCCTTATTCGCCGGAGCAAAAAAGGCATACTTCTTTTGTCTTGGTTGAAATTTTGCCCGAGTTGCCGCAGGTTGAAGAGGGGAAATTTGAAATTCCGCAGGACGATTTAAAAATTGAATTTATGCGCGCTGGCGGCCCGGGCGGCCAGAACGTCAACAAGGTGGAAACAGCGGTGAGGATTGTTCATATTCCAACCGGCATTACCGCGTCTTCGCGAGTTGAAAGGTCTCAGGAAAGGAATCGCGAGCGGGCGATGAAATTATTAAAATCAAAGCTGATAAAATTAATGGAGGACCAGAAAACGGAAGAAATCAGCCAATTAAAAACAAAAGTCAAACCTGAATGGGGCAATCAAATCAGGTCTTATGTTTTAAATCCTTATCAAATGGTAAAAGACCATAGAAATAACATTGAAACAACGCAGATTGACAAGGTTTTAAATGGAGATTTGGATATTTTTGTAGAGGGTGAATTAAACAATCAATAGAGGAGATATAGACCCCGCACTAAAGAAAGACGGGTATTCCCAATGAAATCGTATTATAACCTAATTAATTTATCTAAATTAAAATATAAAGTTGCTTAGGCATATCACGGAATAGATAGCTTTGCGGTCTTTCTTTAGTGACGGGGTAGACATTTTTGTAGAAGCGGAGTTATAATAATGATTATTAAGAATATAGGATATAGAATATAGAATTTAGGGATAAAATTTCCTAAATCCTAAATCCTAAATCCTAAATCCTGATTTGTGATTATTTTTCAAAACGTATCTAAAATCTATAAAAACAATTCCCATGAGACAATCGCTTTGGACGACGCGAATTTTCATATTCATCCCAAAGAATTTATTTCATTGGTGGGTAAGTCAGGCGCCGGAAAGTCAACAATCGTGAAATTGCTGATTGGCGAAGAAAAGCCGAGCAAGGGGAAAGTTATTGTCGGTTCTTACAATGTCAATAAATTGAAAGCTAAAGAACTTCCGCAACTAAGGAGAAAAATAGGGGTTATTTTCCAGGACTTCCGTCTCTTGCCGAATAAGAGCGCGCGCGAGAATGTGGCGTTCGCGCTGGAAGTTGCCGGAAGAAGCCAAAAGGAAATCGCGGAATTTGTTCCCCAGGCGCTTGAGATGGTTGGCTTGAAGGACAAAATGGGGAATTTTCCAAAGGAATTATCCGGCGGCGAAAAACAAAGAGTCGCGATTGCCCGGGCAATGGTTAATCATCCGGATGTGATTGTCGCCGATGAGCCGACCGGCAATCTGGACCCGGTCAACACGGGGGACATTATAAAACTGCTTCTTAAAATCAACGAGCTGGGAACCACGGTGATTTTAGCGACCCATAACAAGGATATAATTAACAGCATTAACAAAAGAGTCGTTAGTCTGGATGACGGTCGTATAATCAGGGACGAAGAAGAAGGGAAATATATTCTCGTTTAAAAACGAAAATATTAAATCCGAAGCTCAAAGCACGAAATTCGAAACAAATTTAAAATTCTAATTTTTAAATGACTAAAACAAAAGTTTAAAACATTTGGATTTTTGGTAATTAGATATTGTTTCGGATTTCGTATTTTAACTAATGTTCACAAATCTGTCTCGCATAATTAAATACGGCCTTATGGGATTTTGGAGGAATGGCTGGCTTTCAACCGCGACTATCGCGATTGTGTTTTTAGTTTTGGTCGGTTTTGGCGGACTTTTAATTTTTAATTCAATTGCCAATCTTATTCTAAGCGATATTCAGGACAAGATTGACATCAGCGTCTATTTTAAAATAGACGCGCCCGAAGATAATATTTTGAACATCCAAAAATCTTTGGAAAGTTTGCCGGAAGTAAAGGCGGTGGAATATATTTCAAAAGACAAAGCGCTTGAAACTTTTAAATCCCAGCATCAAGCCGACCAGACCGTTTCTCAGGCGCTTGATGAATTAAACGTTAATCCGCTTTCCGCTTCGTTAAACATAAAGGCGCGGGAACTGAAGGACTATTCGGCGATTGCCGCATACCTTGAGAGAGACGCTTTTAAAAGTTTTATTGACAAAGTTTCTTATACCCAGAATGTCGTTGTCATTGAAAGATTGAAGAAAATAAAAAACACGGTGGAACAAGGAGGGCTTATTTTGATAGTTTTTATCAGCTTAGTTGCCGCCTTGATTATTTTTAATACCATCCGGCTGGCCATTTATTCCAATCGCGAAGAATTGGGAATTATGCGGTTCGTAGGCGCTTCAAACTTTTTTATCAGAGGCCCTTATTTGGTTGAAGGATTGATTTACGGGCTGATAGCCGGCATTTTAGGGGTTTTTATAACCAGCGTTTTGGTTTATTACATTGCGCCCTATTTCAGGATTTTTGTTCCCGACATAAACGGCTGGGACTATTATCTTTCCAATTTGTTTAAGTTCTTCGCTTCTCAAGTTATTTTCGGGGTTGGTTTAGGAGTGGCTTCAAGTTATATTGCGGTGAGGAAATACTTAAAAATATAGCTTACGACCAACGACCAACAACTTTTATGAAAGTTATTCTTTATATGGCGATGAGCGCTAATGGCTTTATTGCCAAAGAAAATGGCAGTACTGATTTTGTTAGTGACATTGAATGGGATAGTTTTCGTAAAATAGTTAATAATACCGGCAATTTGGTTATTGGAAGAAAAACTTATGAGGTTATGATTGGAAATGGCGAATTCAGTAATTTTAAAGACGTTCATGTGTTGGTAATTTCAAATAGCAAAAATTTTAAAACAGACACCACTCATCATTTGGTTGTTAAATCTCCCAAGGAAGCTTTGGCGGTTTTAGAAAAAGAAAGATTTGATAAGGCGTTGGTTGCCGGCGGTGGAACGCTTAACGCTTCATTTATGGCAGAAAATCTTGTTGATGAAATTTATATTGATATTGAACCGATTATTTTTGGAAAAGGAATAAGGATTTTTTCAGAAAATGATTTTGACGCTAAATTAGAATTGATTGAATCTAAAAAATTATCCGACAATGAAATTCAACTGCATTATAAAGTTCTGAAATAATTTTTATTTCGAAATTTCGATATATCGAGATTTCGATATTTCTTTTTATGGCAAGTATAAAAAGTTTCGAAGATCTTATTTGCTGGCAAAAATCTCGGGAACTAGCAAATTTTATTTTTGATATTACTGACAAGCCTCAATTTAATGATTTTGATTTGAAGCGGCAAATCAGACGCGCCGCGATTTCTCCGATGTCTAATATCGCGGAAGGTTTTGATAGAGGGACTCAAGCGGAATTTATTGATGCGCTGTTTATCGGGAAAGGAGAATGCGGGGAAGTGCGGAGTCAGCTTTATATAAGTTTTGATAGAAAATATGTTTCACGGGAAGAATTCAGCAAGGGATTAAAATTAACCGATGAAGCTTCGCGGCTTATTCAAAGTTTCAGCGATAAAATAAAATCCGGCGCAAGGCGCGGATTGCAATTCAAAACTCCTGCGGTAAAAAATTGGCTTGGAGAAATTATGAATAAAGAAGGTTTTGTCCGTTTAAGCGATGGTAGGTTCGTCAAAAAAGACGAAATATAGATATTTTGAAATGTCGAAATTTCGATATATCGAGATACTCTTATTTTTATTCGGTGTCGATTATCGGTAGTCAGTTTAGTTTATAAATAAATATTGATGTTCCCGCTCTATAATCCGGCTTGTACGGATTTTTTATTTTTTGAAGCCACTGGTATTCGTCTTCGGGGTTTCTTGTTTGTCCGGAACGGAGTTTTCCGATTGCGCCCTGCAAATTATTGATTGAAATCGCCAGCCAATTAATTCCTTCAAATTTCGGATTTCCCTTGGACGAATTCCAGTCATTTGCGCGGTTCTTGCCCAAGTAATAATAAATGTCTCCGCCTCCGAAATAATTTACGGCAATTTTGTCTATTTTATGATTATCGGCGAATTGCGCCAAACGTTTTAAATCCTGGCCCCAGTCGTAGTTTGAATCCGTTACATGCTCGTATCCGTTGGCAGTTCCGCCGCCGAGTTCGTTAAAATAAGAAATAAAGTACGGGGCGTTCAAAAAAGCTTCCAAAAGATACCAGATTATCAAAACGATTATTAAGGCTGTTTTTAGCGAAGTTTTAACGATGTTAACCGAGAATATAAAAAGTTTTTTAAGGAAGCCTTCGGTCAGATCAATTTTTTGCCTTACCCAGTTTTTAACAGCTTCGGTTGACAGGATATAAATTAAAGGAAGCGTCGGCAAAATATGGCGGACGCCGATATTCAGCGGACTTTTAATGCTGTAAGCCCAGTAAAGGACTACGAAAGAGAGCATTGAAAATTCGGCAAAATTCAATTCCAGATAATTAAAAAACCTTTCCTTCAATGACGATGATCGGAAATTTTTTATGAGACTAAACAAGACTATCAAAATTGCCAAAGTAATAAGGATAAGAGATGGAAGCGGTTCTTTTAAAATAAAGACCGCCGGGAAATAATACCACCAGCCGCCGGATGAAACTTCTCCCAAAAAATACGCCGTATTTCCTCCTGACGATCTTTGGAGCACCATTAACACCCCAAACATGTATTCTCCCAAGGGTCTGAAAACTTTATTTTTCGCCATCCAGATGTCAACATCAGCAAGGCATCTTATCCTTCGCGCCATACTGACCTTAGAATTCAATTTGCAGGCTTCCCAATTTTGATCCGGACCGTTGGCAAAAGAAGTTAAAATGTATTCAGTGTCTGAAGCTTGTTTTTGAATCGGGTAATTTATCGTAAAAACAAAATACAGCGCGTAGACAACCAGATAGCCGATTACAAAAATTAAAATAAGAGATCCGACGCTCTTCAGCGCTTCTTTAAAAAACTTTATGACTTTAGCGGCAAAAGAAAATTCTTCCCTGATTTTTATAAAAGCAAACACAAGCGCTAAGAAAATAAAAAGGGGAATCAGCAACACGGCGGAAAATTTCATCAGTTGGGCGATTCCAAAAGCAATGCCGCTTAGCGCCAGATTCCTTTTTGACTGGTTATTCAGAAATTTAACAAGATAGTAGATTGCGATAAAAATTCCTAAAGTGGCGCCGATGTCGGTCGTAACATAATGCCCGTGCGCTAAAACCGCGGGCGAAAAAGCGACAAGCAAAGTCGGGATAAGCGCCCACCACTTTCCCATCAGCTCCTTTGACCAGATATAGACGAATAAAATAAGTATCAGCGTTAAAATCATCGGGCCGAGCCGCGCCCAGTTGACGATTTTATCGGCGTCGTTTCCATATTCATAAAGGAATTGAGCGCCTATTGCCCATTGGCCGTTAATGTCTTTTTGCCAGTAATTGCTGTCAGTCGGGAAATTAAGTTTTTGAAAAAGCAGAGGCAAGGCGGCAAGGGCTTTTACCAATGGCGGATGTTCCGGATTAAGGCGATAGTCAAGATATTTTACATATCCATAACCTGCCGGGATATGCGCGAGTTCGTCCATAATAGCCGATTCCTGCAAAGACGAATTCACCATCAAAATAAAAGAGGCGGCTAATATGACTGCCAACAATACATATTGAATATAAGAAGATGGTTTAAACATCGCTATACCAGTTATTATAAAAATATTTTATAATAAAATCAAAATAATTAAATGGACATTTTAAATCAGTTCAATGGTTTCAATAAGCTCGTTGCCAATAAACTCGGGATAAGGCAGAAATCTTTGCATTGGACAAACCACGCAAAGGGTAAAATGCGTTTTTACGGACTTTCAGAAGCGCGTGTTCGGCGAGTTCTGAATACTCCCAAAAGGACAGAAGAAGGGATTGCGCCTGACACTATTGCCATGATGCAGCCCGTTTCAATTAAAAGAAACAAAGGGAACGAGATATGGAAACAGGAAATCTGGGTAATGATAGAGGAAACGAAAAGCCAAAGGAGAATAATATCCGCATGGCGATATCCGGGAATGACCAAGCCCCGCAGCGAAATCGCGCTTAATTTATTAAAAAACGCGTACGAGGAATTTATATCTTCAAATATTTAAATTGGCAGTTGAAAAATCAAAGGAAAAAAGTTTGATTAAATAATATTT
>CAYIEH010000023.1:0-8913 GCA_964362385.1 uncultured Candidatus Saccharibacteria bacterium | reverse complement strand
GAAATTTCCTGTTTTTTCGCCTCTTTTTTAAAAAATCCGACAATTGATTCCTGAGCCGACGCAAAAGAAATTCCGATTCTTTTGGCATAGCGGCTTGATATCAAATTGGCCATTCCGGAAACAGCGTCAGATTCATGGATAATAATCGGAATCCTGTAAAACTTGCAAGCTAAAACAACGGGCAAAGCGCCTGTGCTTCCTTTGGAAAATAGAACATCCGGCATCAGCCAAAAAACTTTCCAAAACGCCTGGACTATTGAAATAAAAAATTTCGGAATATCAATCAGATTTCTCAAATCAAAATAACGACGCCATTTCGCCGAAACGACTTTTAAAACCTTAATGCCGCCTGAAGCCAACGGGTAATTAAAATCTCCGGGAGCGCCCAAGTAATAAAGTTCTACTTCTGTTTTCCCTTTCTTTGATAAATATTTTATTTTTTCGGAAATCGCCAAAATCGGATAGATATGGCCGCCGGTGCCGCCACCGGTGAATAAAATACGCAAACTTTTATGATTTAGGATTTAGGATTTAGGATTTAGGATTTTCTTGCCCTATATTCTATATTCTAAATTCTATATTCTGTTTATGTATACTTTGAAATATTAACAATAATTCCCGCCATGGTCAAAAAAACCGCCAAAGCCGTGCCACCATAACTGATAAAAGGCAAGGGTACTCCCGTTAAAGGCAAGATTCCGGAGATTGCCCCGATATTTATAAAGGTTTGGATTACGATAATTGAAATAAATCCGACAACTATCAGTTTTCCGAAATCATCGCGGCAATTCTTGGCTATTAAAAATCCTTTGATAAACAGCAGAATAAATAAGGCAATCGTAAAAATAGCGCCGACAAACCCCAATTCTTCGGCAATAACGGCAAAGATTGAGTCGCCAATCGGCTCAGGTAAAAATTTATATTTTGTAGTTGACTGGCCGTATCCCGTTCCCCAAAGACCGCCGGACCCGACAGCAATAAGCGCCTGATTTCTATGATAGCCTTCAGCTTGGATATTCGCGGCGTCCCGATTAAAATAGCTCATAACGCGATGAAGTCTGTAGGGGGAAATAGAAACTATAACAGCCAATCCTAAAACTCCCAAAAGGATCGCCCCCGCTATAAAACGCAACTTGGCCCCGCTTATAAAATAAACGATTAAACTTGCGGCTAGAATAATAAAGATTGTCGTAGTGGCGGGCTGTAAAATAACCAATCCCGAAATAATTATTAGAAGAGAAAGAAACGGAATAAGCCCTTCGGTTAAGCTTGATTGGCGATTTGCTTTTTTATTGCTTAACCAGGCGGCCAAATAAATAACAAGGGTTATTTTTAAAAGTTCCGCCGGCTGAATTGAAAAAGGTCCGATATTTATCCATCTTGCGGCGCCGCCTGATTTTATTCCCAGCGGCGTGAAAACCAGAATTAATCCGAAAATGCTCATAAGCAAAAGATGGATTGAAATTGACTGCCATTTTTTATAATAAATCAAAGCGCCGATTAAAAAACCGATTATTCCCAAACTCAACCCGTAGTATATCTGGTGCTTTAAATAATAAAAGGTGTCGTTAAATTTTATTTTTCCCAGATCGGAAGAAGCGCTGGAAAGCATAAGTAGGCCGAAAACAACCAAAATAATGACGCCTGAAAGAAAAATATAATCCGGCGCGTGCCCCTTTTTAAATCTGGAAGTTAACATAAAAAAGATTAAACCTGACTGAATCCGCCATTTTATCCCATTAAAACAGAGCGCTTTTTGATTTTGACCAATTAAATTTCGCGCCTTAATATCTTCCCGCCAAACGCGTTTTGAAATTCGCCGTTTTTTACCGCGATTTTCCCGTTGACAATTACGGTCTCTATCTTTGATTCCCGGAATAACACCAAGTCGGCAAAATAATTTTCTCTGATCATTCCCCTGTCTTTTAAGCCCAGCTGCCGCGCCGGCAGGCTTGTCATTTTTTTGACTGCCAGCTCAATCGGCATAACTTTTTCCTTAAAAATCAGCTCCAAAATTTTTGAGGAAATCTGAAAAGATTCGGCAATCTTGCGACCTGGATAAGTTTCATTAAAACTCGGCGCTGATGAAGAAATAATTGAACGGTCGTTAACCAACGCCTCTGACAACCGCCTTAGGGAAAGATTTTTATAAATAAGCTCGGCCCTTAATTTCGTCAGCTTCATCAGTTCCAATAAGCCGTCTTTATAATTTAAATCCCTGTTTTCGCTGAATTCCTTAAGGGTTTTTCCGATCAGATATTCATTGGACGGTGCCTGAAAAATTTTGATTTCTTCCGCTTTTAAAGTTAATAAATCCTTTTTGATTTTTTTCAGGATATCGTTGGATTCAAGATTTTTTATAATTTCGGAAAAATTGCCTCTTCGGGCCCAAAGAGGCAAAAATGAAATTAAAGGCACGATAGAACTGTCAAAAGGATGGATATCAAAAAACACGTCAGCCGCCGCGCTGTTTTCGCTTATCAGTTCAAGACTCCTTTGATAATCTTTTTCAAAACCTTTTAAACAGGAAAAATTATTAATCTGGGTTCTGACTCCGGTTTCTTTGGTAAGATTGACTATCTCGCTAACCGAATCATAAAAATGATCTTTTGCGTCTTTCAGATAGACCGTTGAATCAGAAACATTTCTAAGCTTGACGCTAAAAAGTCCCTTGAATTTTCTGACCGTTTCAAGAAGCGATTTGATTTCCTTGTAAGGAGTAAACGAGGTCAAAGGAGAATTTAAATCAAAAGAAATCCCGAACGCTCCATCGCTTAGCGCTTTTTCTAAAATATATTCAAAAACTTCCAATTCTTTTTGGGTTAAATCCCTGAAATCGTCACCTATTAACGCCCGGCGGATTGTTGAATGGCCCGTTAAAGTTCCAAAATTTACGCCCAATGTTCTTCTGTTTATTGTTTTTAAAAACTCTTCCATCGTGTGCCAATCAACGTTAATTTTATAAGGATTGGCGTAAAACTTATTTAAATCCAAAGAACCGTAAAGAAGCGGCGCCAAAGAAATTCCGCCTTGGCCTCCGATTATCGTAGTTATTCCCTGAAAAAGAAAATCTTTTTGGGACGGATTGGAAAATAAAGTCAGGTAAAGGTCTGAACTGGCGTTTATGTCTATAAACCCGGGCGCCAGATATGCTCCCATTCCGTCAATTATTTCCGTAGCTTTATATCCGGGAAAATAGCCCATGGCGGCAATTCTTTCATTTTTCACCAAAACGTCGGCTTTTACCGCTGGCCGATTCGCGCCGTCAATAAGAAGAATATTTTTAATGAGAATAGTCATACGGCTTTTATGGATAATAATATTTTAAGACAATTTGCGAAAATTTTCCATAAAGTTAATTAAAATTACCAACTACTATTGATTCTGTAGCGATCCCGCCACGGCGGGACTACTACAGGCTTGACTTTTGTATCGCTTTTCGTATATAATACCATTGTGAGTGCTGAGTTTTCCTTATTCCCAAGAGCTTCGGTTCGCGGGAAAATCTAAGGAAAGCCCTTCCAATCTCCCCCTGCCGCAAGGCAGGGGGAGTTCTGGTTTCTATAAAGGCAATAAAAATAGGCAGTTCTGCGAACTGCCTATTCATTTAAACCAGAACTATTTTAATTCTTTTACAGAGGAAATTTGTGTGGTAGGAAGATGGACTATGTTGCCATCCTTTTCTATTAAAAACTTATCGCCTTCGTCAAGTTCATTAGGCAATCCATCAACTATCTTAACGCCATCTTTGATTTTTAAAACAGAAATTTTTGCCAAACCGTCTTCGCTTAATTTCTTATTGACGATATAAATTTCGCCTTTTTTAAAATCTTTAAAATGCAGTGGTTTGCCTAAACTGCTAGTCGACCCTTTCAAAGAAAACAAGAAACAAAGACCGACTACGCAAAAGATTGTGAGAACTATACCAAAAATAAATCCGTTCTCGCGTTTTTCCGTCGGCTTATCTCTTACTTCCGCAGACATGTAATTAGAGCCCATCAAAAAAAGACCTATAAAACAACCAATAGTGGTTGTTAATATCAAAACCAGATTTATTTCCATTTCTTTCCTCTCTTTCTATGTTTTTAAATTTTTTCCAATAAGTCTGAAAAAATAGTAGCAAAATAACGCCCAAATGTCAAATTCACTATTTCCCGCAATCCTCCTTCGCTAAAGTTATTGACGGACGCAGCACTTTTTATATTTATTGACCGTTTCACGGAAATTTGCTAATTTAATCACAGAACTTTATTTTCTTACTGGAGGGGAAAATGGCTCTTAAAAAACGTCAGAGAATCATTTTGTCGGCATTGGCAGAGTTAAGTGGAAAAGCAACCACTCGGCAAATTGCGGAAAAAACAAATTTGAATGTAAACGGCGTTTCGCAAAGCCTAGGCGCAATGTACCAGTATATTGAATGCCTCGGTGGTCGTGGCGGAGAAACAAAGTGGAAATTAAAAAGTTAAAGCTTATATCTCCCGGAAAAGAACTACTATTAAGTAGTTCTTTTAATTCCTACGCCCCGCAACACTTCTTGATCTTTTTTGTCCGCAAGAATTATATTTCTTCAACTTCCGTCAATTCCTGCTCAAGAACAACATCAGATTCGCCAAAAAGAAATTTTCCTTTGAATTTCTTTCCATTCAAAAATAGCGGCAGCCAATATTTATCGTCAGGCCACATATCATCAAATGGAATTTCATTAACGTGGAACCATTGCGGTTTCATTTCTTCACTTTCAATGGGCTCTCCTGAAAAATTATCCGATTTAAAAATGTGGACTTCCAAAATTTCAGGATTGCCTTTGAATTCAAATTCTATAATTCCAACCTTATTCAGATTCTTAACTTCTACTCCTGATTCTTCCCGAATTTCTCTTTTTGCCGCGTCTTCTATCGTTTCTTCAAAAGAAACTTTTCCGCCAAAGCCGTTCCACCTTCCTGCTCCAAATCCCCGCTTTTTCATTCCTAAAAGCACTTTCGGATGTTGATGAATTATACAAAGTGTTAGTAGTTTTTTCATATTGTCACACTCCGTGACACTTTTTATATTTAACTGGCTGTCCGTTTTCTTTCTTTGCTCCGCACGGGCACGGGTCATTGCGACCAACTTTATCTTTAAAATTATTGGGGTTAAATTTTTGCGATGTCTTAGTTTGAATTGCGCCTTCCTGCGGAATCACTTTCCAGATATTATAAAATATCCAATCTTCAAAACTGGCAAAAAGATTTTGAAATAAATTATAACTTTCCCTTCTGTATTCCACTAAAGGGTCATGCTGGCCGTAGGCGCGAATTCTCACGGATTCCTGGAGATCGGCGAGATTTTCCAGATGATTCATCCAGAGCGTGTCCAAAATTGACAAAATTCTTGCCCGAACATCAAATTCATTTTTATCGGTTATTAAATTTTTTATTTTTTCAATTAAAACCCCTTTTATGTCTTTTTTGATTTCATCTTTGGTTAAAATTCCGGAATCAATGATGATTTTTTCCAATTGTTCATTGTCCGCGATTTGGTTTTTAACACGCTCTAATGAACTTAAAATAATTTCTTTAAGCAATTCAAAAGCGCTGTTGTTTCCGGAAAACAATTCCTGTCTTTTTTTATAGACGGCAATTCTCTGCTTGTTTAAAACATCATCGTATTCCAAAAGGTGTTTCCTGGCGTCAAAATTAAATCCTTCAATTTTCTTTTGAGCTTCGTTAACAAGCCTTGAAACCAATTTTGACTCAATCGGCTGGTCTTCCGGAAGATTAAAACTTTCCATCAAGCTTTTAACCCTTTCGCCGCCGAAAATCCGAAGCAAATCGTCTTCCAATGAAAGAAAAAATTGAGACGCGCCCAAATCGCCTTGCCTACCGGCTCTTCCCCTAAGCTGATTGTCAATTCTTCTTGCTTCATGCCTTTCAGTGCCGATCACATAAAGACCGTTCAAGTCTTTGATTTTTTGAGCTTCCAGCGCGTCCGGCGGATTGCCACCTAAAATAATATCAACTCCCCTTCCTGCCATATTGGTGGCAACAGTCACGGCTTTTAATCTTCCCGCCTGGGCGATAATTTCGCCTTCACGCTCATGATTTTTTGCGTTTAAAACTTCATGAGCAATTCCGGCTTGGTGCAACAGCGCTGAAATAAGTTCGTTTTGATTTATTGAAGTGGTGCCGACTAAAATCGGCTGACCCACATTATGCTGTTTTTTAATTTCTTTAATTACAGCTTCATACTTTGCTTCTTTGGTTTTATAAATTAAATCCGGAAAATCTCGCCTTATCATCGGCTTATTGGTCGGAATTGTCGCAACATCAAGATTATAAACTTTATGGAATTCTTCCGCCGATGTTTGCGCGGTTCCGGTCATCCCAGAAATTTTTTCGTACAAACGAAAATAATTTTGAATTGTTATCTGCGCGTATGTTTTTGATTCCTGCTGAATTTTCACTCCTTCCTTCGCTTCAATCGCCTGATGAAGACCTCCGCTGTATCTTCGGCCATGCATTAATCTTCCGGTAAATTCGTCAACAATAATTACTTCGCCATTTTTTATCACATATTGTTTGTCCCGATGAAACAATGCTTTGGCTTTCAATGATTCTTCAAGATAATGGACAAGCCGCGCGTTTTCCGGAGAATAAATGTTTTTAATACCCAAAAATTTTTCAACTTTAGTGATGCCGCTGTCGGTAATCGCGACTGTCCGCATTTTTTCATCAATCGCATAATCGTCTTCCGGCAAAAGATTCCCGACTATTTTTGTGAAAACTCTGTAAAAATCGCTGGATTCGGTGTCCGGAGCCGCGATTATCAAAGGCGTCCTTGCCTCGTCAATCAAGATGCTGTCCACCTCGTCAATAATCGCGAAAAAATGCCCTTTTTGGACCTGATCTTCTGCCCTGTAAGCCAAATTATCCCTTAAATAATCAAAGCCAAATTCATGGTTTGTGCCGTAAAGAATGTCCGTTTTATAAGCTTCTCGCCGCGAAATTGGCCTTAAATATTCCTTGACCACCTTAAAGCCGCCTACTGCGTCCCTGACTTTATTTGCCTCTATTTCTTCTTCTTTCTCGGAAATATAATCCTGATCATATATATAGGAAACGTCATGTGTAAGACAACCGACTGAGAGGCCGAGAGCATTATAAATTTGCCCCATCCAAACCGCATCTCTTTTTGCCAGATAATCGTTGACTGTAATAATATGAACTCCCCTTCCCGTTAAAGCATTAAAATAAGCCGGCGCCGTTGCCGCTAAAGTTTTTCCTTCGCCTGTTGCCATTTCAACAATTTTTCCCCGATGCAAAACAATGCCGCCCATTAGCTGAACATCAAAATGGCGCTGGCCCAAAGTGCGCTTCGCCGCCTCTCTTACTAAAGCAAAAGCTTGAGGCAATAAATCGTTAGCTTCGCTTTTAACGAATTGGCCGGATAGAGCGCCATGTTTCAAAATCAATTCTTTTAACTCCAAGCTTTTATTTTTTAATTCCTCGTCGGAGAGTTTTTGAATTTCCGATTCTTTTGAATTTATCTCTCTGATAACAGGTTCAAAATCATATTTACCGAAAATTTTTTTAAAAAGATCCAACATAAAAAAACTAAAAATTGAAGGAGAAAATTAAAGCGAGGGCAAATTAAGAATAAAAATTATTCCGCTATTTTTTTATTTGGCTGCCTAATTTCAATTTTCTTTTCTTTATATTTTTTAATTTCTTGCTTAAGCTTGTCTTTTATCTTGTCAACCGCAATTCTGATGTCTTCGCCGTAATGTTCGGCGCGAAGCGTATGTTTCCCGAGGTATAAATTAGCTTCGGCATAAAACACGTTGCCATGACGATGGTGCCTGGTCGTCCTTGCGATTTCCACCTCAACTTTTACATCCCCTTTATCTTCAAATCTTTTGATAAATTTATCCAAAGACCCGATTTTCATCTCAATGTATTCTGAAATAGAGGGGGTTAAATATAAGTGATTTGCTTTGATTATGGTTTTCATTAAAGTCATTATAACACGACTGGCAGGAAAATTTCAAATTCATATCTCAGGAAAGCGGTAGATGACACATGTGTTATGCCGATAGCAATAATGCGTCCTATCTCTGACAGGTTTTGCCGGAAAAAAACTGCCCCGATAAAAATCGGGGCAGTTTTAAAAGACACATTTATCTTTTCTTTTTCTTTGCTGTCTTTTTTGCTTTTTTCTTTGCCATTTTTGGCGTTTTCGTTCCGGCATTATTTTGCTAAAACGAAAAAGATTAACTTTATATTCACGACAGATTGCCGACCAGTCAACCCATTGTGAATCTAATTCTCTTTTAAAAAATTATCCCTGTTGCCAATCTTTATTTCCCTAATTTAATTTTGATACAAATAAAAATAAAATACAATGTGGATAACTCAAAAATTGGAATTTCAACAAAAAATTCCAGTCCGACAGAAAAATATCGGGCTGGAATTTTTTGTTGAAACCTTTAAGGGGCAGCGGCGGTGACCTCCAAATTTTTTTAATTAGTGAGTGCTCTTTCCGCTGCCCCCAAAAAGCCCCAAAATAACAGCAAAATATCAGTTATTTTGGATTTCTTGCCGAGTTTGTTCGTTTCTCTCTTTGAATACAATGAATTTATAACCAATAAAGTTCCATGCCAAACCAACAACGCTTCCAATCGCGGCCCCGACAATCCCCCATTGGTCGGAATTCAATTGGCCCAGAGGCTTGATAAATCCGAACACGTACGAGGCTATGGCGACGTTTATCGCAAAACCGATAACGCTAACCACAAAAAACTGCAGAAATTCAGACTTTGTTTTTTTAACCGCTCCTTCGGAAAATGTCCAATATTTGTTCCAAAAATAACTGTTGACGTTGGCAACGATAAATGAAGCTGCCTTATAAAGAGAATAAAAGGTCAATCCGAGAATT
>CAYIEH010000022.1:5808-9823 GCA_964362385.1 uncultured Candidatus Saccharibacteria bacterium | reverse complement strand
CTTTCAAAATCATCCCTCAAGAACTGGAATTCTACCGTAAGATGAACCTTCCCTTACCCCGTCTATGTCCTAACTGCCGTCATTACCAGAGAATAAAACAGAGAAATCCTCTTAAACTCTGGCATAGAAAATGCATGTGCCAAGGCGCGCGGACTAACGCAGACTTAACGCCGACCAACGCAGAAAAAATTGCATATCAAAATACCGTAGCTCACAGCCACGGAAACCAACCCTGTCTCAATGAATTTGAAACCACTTACTCTCCCGATAGACCGGAAATTGTGTATTGTGAACAATGTTATCAACAAGAGGTGGTATAAAAAATATGAAATCCATTGTAATTTTATATCACAACGACGAGGACGGGTTTGGTGCCGCCTGGGCTGCCTGGAAAAAATTTAAAAACAGAGCAAGTTATATTCCCGTTGAATATAAAAACAGAGCGGCGTATCTTGAAAAACTGAAAAATAAGGAAATTTATTTGCTTGATTTGTGTTTTGACGGAAAGATAATGAAAAAGCTCCTTGGAGAAAACAAAAAACTTGTTGTCATAGACCACCATATCGGCAGAAAAGAGGACATAAAAATATCAACTGAATATATTTATAATTTAAACTGTGCGGGATGCGTTTTGGCTTGGAAATATTTCTTCCCTAAAAAATCAATTCCCAAATTATTGATTTATATAGAAGATATGGACATTTGGAAATGGCGAAAACCTTTTTCCAAAGAAATTAACGCTTTTTTAGAGGCCTGTGATTTCAATTTTAAAGAATGGGATAAATTTTCCGAAGATTTTAATAATCGGCAAAAATTCAATAAATATATTGAGGCCGGAAAAGAGATTTTAAAATATAAAAACGTCCTAACTAAAAAATTGGTTCAAACCGGAGAAAACGTAATTTTTGAGGGATATCAAACCGTGGCGGTAAATTCGCCGATATTTAATTCAGAAATAGGTCATTTAATATCCAATAGAAAAGGGATTGGCATTGTGTGGAGTTATGAAAATGGAAGGTTGCTAGCGAGTTTAAGGTCTAATGGGAAAATTGATGTTTCAAAAATCGCCAAAAAATTCCGTGGCGGAGGTCATAAGGCGTCATCAGGGTTTGACTTGCCGGTTAAAATAAAATTTCCGTGGAAACGGATAAAGATATAAGAATTAAGATTAATAATTAATAAAAATAAAAACATTTTTAAGTCTTAAATCATAAATCTTTAAATCTATGTCAAAGGTAATAATCTATACAGACGGCGGAAGCAGGGGAAATCCTGGTCATGCCGCCATAGGCGTCATCGCGGATTTACACGGATTAACCCACGCCGTTGGCGGGGCAGGCGCGGATCAACGCGGAAAAAAATCGGGGGCGGGAAATATTAAAGAATATTCCCAATATATCGGCATAACGACCAATAACGAGGCCGAATATCAGGCGGTGATTTTCGGTCTTAAAAAAATCAAGCATTTAATCGGCAAAGAAAAAGCGAAAAAAACAGGCGTTGAAGTTCTGATGGACAGCGAACTTGTGGCAAATCAATTAAACGGAGAATATAAAATAAAAGAAAAAACCCTTGTGCCGTTTTTTATTGAGATTTGGAATTTAAAGCAGGATTTTAAGAAGGTGGAATTTATTTTCATTCCGCGCGAACAAAATAAACGAGCGGACGCAATGGTCAATAAAGAGCTGGATAGTCAGAGCAGCAAGCTGTTTTAGATTATAATTTGATTTTATACAAAAATCCCCCGCTAAGCGGGGGATTTTTGTATAGGCAAGTGGTAGGCCGGATTCTGTTTCTAAGTGATAATTTGTCTGGTCCTTCGGTTACCCTCAGGATCTTGCGGCACCCCATTCTTCGCATAAAGCTACGGAATGGTGCGGCCTTGCACCCAGTAAGGATTTAGCCGTTTCATCTCCGCTTTTTTATCCCTATGGCGGAGTTAAGCCATCTACGTTAGGATGTGGGCTTTCCCTCAGCTTTCGCTTCAGGACGTTTCTGCTCGCACCTCTAAGCTTACGCTCGGCGGCTGTTAGCCGCTACCTTTGCCAGTGTTTCTCACTGGCTTGGTGTCCGGACCTTCCTCCATCAATGCTCCGCATTGAATACGAATATTCGCTAATCTGGTTCGCTTCACTCACTCGTTAATCAACACGAATTTTATTCGTAAAGATTAGCGAGGCTGAAAGCCAAAATTCGAGATTATTCGTAGCCAGTGCGAAGCACTGGTGGCTATCACTCCCTTGCCTATTTTTGAATTATACTAAATTTTAGCCAATTGTCAATTAAGATTTCCCCTTTCCTTCTCATCCTTATTTTTAATTTTTTCAAGAATTTTTAAAATTAGCTGATTTTGGTGATCCAGGTGAACGAGAACCGCTTCAATTTCTTTTTCCGCCTTGAGGTTTACTTCAAAGTCAATTTCCGATCTTGTTTTAGAATGACGGCTTTGGAGATTTTGGCCGATTAACAAAAGCGGCAAAAGAAGCAATTGAATCGTATTTGAAATAAAAAGCCAGAGAACAAAGGCCGGGTAAGGATCAAATCTGTATTCAGCCGGCCCAGTCGTATTCCATAAAAGCCAAAGAATAGTCCAGCAAAAAATCACAATAAAAAATCCGGCTGAACCGACATTTTCAGTAATCCAAAGCGCCGTTTTGTCCAAAGCCGAGAGTTTTTCCCTGTACGCGATATTGACGTTTCTGATGGGCTTGGTAATTTGCCTTAATTCCCCGATTGACGGCGGTTTTTTAAAGAAGTTGTTGGACATATCTGAATTATATCTTAAATTTAAAAAAAATAAAATGATTTGTCCGCTTGAGCTGGGAGGATATTATAATTTATTATACAATAAATAAGAAAACTGCCATAAATAAGATTTATACTTTTCAATTATTTTAATGATGCGCCAGATTTATTATAAAATTCTTTTCCTTTTTTATAAGTTATATTGGTTTATTTTTCGACCTGAAACTTTCGGCGTTAAATGCGTAATCGAATGCGATGGAAAAATTTTAATGATTAGAAATAATTACGGAAGAAAAAGATGGACTTTTCCCGGCGGATCAATTAAAAAAGGCGAAACTCAGGAAATGGCGGCAAGAAGAGAAATAAAAGAAGAAGTGGGCATTATTTCTAACGATATAAAATCAATCGGTAAATTTATCAGTACGGCAGAATATAAAAAAGACAATATCTTTTGTTTTTCAACAAAAGCAAATAACAAAAACTTTATCATTCAAGAAAAAGAGATATTGGAGGCTAAATGATTTTCACCGGATAATTTACCTGTGCCAATGTCTCCAGTCGCAGATAAAATTTTTAATTTATGGAAAGCACAAGCATTTCTTAAAATATATTTATGATTGTGCTACAATAAAAAATAAGATGAATTTCAAAAAAACGCTGAAATTTCTCGTTATTTTTTTGTTTATTTTCGGGTGGATTTTTAGCGGTTGGCCGCAGGTGAAATTTAGAATTTCATCGGATATTTAATATAATTAAATCAAATGAGAAACGCATCAAATAATTTTGCGTATATTGACGGAGCAAATTTGTACAAGGGTATAAAAAGTTTGGATTGGGATATGGATTATCGGAGGTTTAGAGTATGGCTTTCCGAGAAATATAAAGTAAGATCGGCGTATTTATTTATAGGATTAATACCGAAGTACAAGGAACTTTATAAATATCTGCAAGAATCCGGCTTTACATTAATATTTAAAGAGGTTGTTTATGACGGAGATGGAAAACCCAAGGGAAATTGCGACACGGATTTAGTTTTACAGGCAACTTGCGATGCGTATGAAAATAAATTTGAGAAAGCAATTATTGTTTCAAGCGACGGGGATTATGCCAGTTTAATAAAGTTCCTTAAAGAACGCAGAAAATTAAAAGCAATATTATCGCCTCATACTCAAAATCTTTGCTCAATTCTTCTGAAAAGAACCGGTGTTCCTATTGCTTATTTAAACGATCAAAGACGGATTTTGCAGGCCCAAAAAGAAAAAGCCCCCGC
>CAYIEH010000022.1:4366-5798 GCA_964362385.1 uncultured Candidatus Saccharibacteria bacterium | reverse complement strand
ATGCGGACGGAACCGCATAAGGGTCTTTTTCGTAGGTATTAATTATATGTTACCAAACTAACAAATCGTGTCAAGCGCCATATGTGGATAAGTATTTATAGAAATAAATCTACTTATAAGTCAAAAGACAATGAATTTCAATAAATTTCTAAAAGTTTCGATTATATTTCTAATTATTTTCGGGTGGATTTTTAGCGGCTGGCCGAGGATTTGGAATAATCCGCAATTTCCGCCGAAAATTCAGGAAGCACGGGCGGCAACAGTTAATGTTTTACCTAATGGCCAGGCTGGCGATACAACCACTGATCTTTTAGGCGATATAACAGCCGATGATGCTACATGTAATCCTGATACTTTATCCGTTGTTTCTTCTGGTGATACATGTTACACCATTGATAAAGGTTTTGTTATGCTTCTGAGCAGCTTTGATACTTCATCTATTCCAAATGGTTCAATAGTAACTGCGGCGGTACTCCACTTACAGTATGGTGCTGAAAATGGTTATGCGCCAACAACCGCTTATGTGAAATATAACAATGGTAGTGGCCTAACAAACACAACCATTAACCCAACCGACATTACAGGCTGGAGTGCTGATTTAACTTATGATTTATACGCTCAAGGAGTAGATACATTAAGCGAGGTTCAAAATGTAGATATAGAGTTTACTTCTTCTGATACTGGCGGAGCTGACGCAGTTCACTTCGATTATGTCTGGATTACGGTAACATACTCAAATGCAACCACTCTTGGCAATGGTACCGACCCCGGAAATTCCACGGTCGCGCCGAGTAGTACAGCTAATTATGTTGACCAATTTACATTTATAACTAGCACTAGTACTGATTCCGTCACCGCGCTTACCGTGACAACCGCCAATACATCTGCCATTGCTAACGCGCAAATCTGGAATGAGGCGATGACAACGCAATATTTTTCAACTGTTTCCTCGCCAACGGGAAATAATTGGAGTTTCAGCGGCGGCACGGCAATGCCGACCATTACGACAAGCGCGGCTTCTTTCAGAATAATATTTACCGCAAAAGACCATTCTTTGGCTTCGGGAACTTACGGAGTAACCGGCTATGTTTCCGCTTTTTCGTCAACCAACGCGCAATCGTTAAACGACAGCGCGGGCACAACCATTACGGTTGACAATTTGGCTACTAATGGCGCAACGGCCACAAGCACCAGCGCCGGCAATCAGCAAGTTACTTTAAACTGGACAACTTCAAACAGCAACGATTTTTCAAGGTCAGTGGTATTCAGATGGACCGGCGCGAGCGCGGGTTCGGAAACGCCGACCGAAGGCGTGGATTATAACGTGGGCGACACAACCCGCACAGCCACTCTTGTTTGCGTTCGCGCTTCTGACGCGGCTTCAACCGCGGTAAGCGGACCGGAAAAAACCGCTCCGTCTTTAAGCAAGGGA
>CAYIEH010000022.1:0-4356 GCA_964362385.1 uncultured Candidatus Saccharibacteria bacterium | reverse complement strand
CGGCGCGGGCACGGGCGGTTGCAGCGCGGTGGCGCTTACCAACGGCCAGGCGTACACGTACAAAGTTTTTCAAAAAGATAGCTACGGCAATTATGACGCGGGCGTGAGTTTAGGCACGGCGACGCCAATCGCAGCCACCGTTTCCTGCTCGTCAAATATTTCCTCAACCGATTTTGGGACTTTAACTGACGCTTCTATTTCAACCGCAGTGTCCAACGCTTCAACAACAATGACTTGCAATTACGCCAACGGCTGTACTTTATACGTCAAAGACGCGGGAAGCGGGAGCCAGGCGGGACTTTATAAATCAGCTTCACCGGCTTATACGATTGTTTCCGCGACCGCGACGCTTTCTGCCGGAGTTGACGGATACGGCATCCAGGCTGCAACTTCAACCGTGGGAAGCGGGACATTGAATTTAAATTCAATTTACGATAAAACCGGAAATAATGTCGGGGGATTGAGCTTGACCGACCTTATTTTGGCAAGCTCAACTGCGGCGATTACGAACAGGGAAGTTATAGTGACTCATAAAGTCGCCATCAGCGCGACCGCCACGGCAGGCAGTTATTCGGACACGATTACGTATAGTTGCGTAGGAAATTAAATTACGAAAGTACGAAAATGTACGAAATTACGAAAAATAGATTTTATACGTAAAGTACGAAAATATACGAAATTACGAAAAAGAATAAATTTTACAAACCGGATTTATTATACCCCGATTTAAGCTATCAAATAGTTGGTGTTCTTTTTGACGTTTTTCTGAATTTAGGTTATGGGTATAAAGAAAATCAATATCAAAAAGCAATAGAAATTACTCTTAAAAATTCCGGGCTAAATTATAAAAAGGAATTGCCGGTAAAAATATCTTACAGAAGCCAATTTCTAACAACTGTTTATTTAGATTTTTTAGTGGAGAATAAAATCGTTTTAGAAATTAAACAAGGAGATAGGTTTAATAAGAAGGACATGGAACAAGTGTATAATTATTTGAAATCTACCAATTTAAAATTGGGAATATTAGCCAGATTTACCAGCTCTGGCGTTAAATTTAAAAGGATATTAAATATACAATAATTTCGTACTTTCGTATGATTTCGTATTTTCGTATATAGTTATCCACTATTTTAATTTATTTGAAATGCTATAATAATATTAAATGGAAATGTCTAATTACGAAGGTAAATTTGTTTATTTTGCTTTAGGCATTGTTTTAACGGCTTTTGCGGTGATTTGGTTCGGGACGGCAGCCACGGAAACGGTTATTGTGCCGGATTACGCAAGCGCGGCCACTTCTTCGGCTGTTACGGTTTCGGCAACCGTGAGCGCGGTTATCAGCTGCAGCACCAATAACGCTTCAACCGATTTCGAAACTCTGACCGATTCCGTGATTGCAAGTTCCACGCCAAACGCTTCAACCACGATGTCCTGCAGTAATTCTGCGAACGGATGCACTTTGAGCGTTAAAGACGCGGGTTCCGGCGCCAACCCGGGGCTTTGGAGTTCTCCCAACTTGATTGAATCGCCGAACGGAGCTTACAGCGCCACGGCAACTCTTTCTGCCGGTGTCGAAGGGTTCGGAATTCAGGCAACGACAACGGCCACGGGCAGCGGCGGAACTTTGGGCGTTCCTTCAAGATACCTTCAGACAGGAAACACAGTCGGCGGTTTTCTTATTACGGACACGACTTTGGCTTCTTCAACTTCTCCCTCAACCAACAAGGAAGTTGTAGTGACGCATAAAGCCGCGATAGCCACCGTCACCCCCGGCGGAAGTTATTCTGACACAATCACATATAGTTGCACCGCTAACTAATAACTTGTTATTCTTATTAAATGCGGAAAGTAATTTTTACAATTTTTTTAGGCTTGGCAACAGGCCTTTTATTTTTTCCTTTTTTATCAAGAGCGCTGACTGTCGGACCGCCCAAACTTGAATACTCCGTTAACCCCGGCGACGTTATGGAAGGGAAATTATTTTTAATGAATGAAAGAGACGAAACACAAACGTTTTATCCTAATTTTGAAAAATTTATTGAGGTTGACGGAGAAAAAAAATTTTTGTCCGGAGAACCGAGCACTCTTGCCGATTGGTTTCGCGCGGAGCCGTCTGTAACGCTGAAAGCAAAAGAACAACGATATATACCTTTCAGTTTTAAAGTGCCTTTGGACGCCCCGCCCGGAGGGCATTTTGCCGTTATCTGGTGGAGCACCGCGCCGCCGGGAGCATCGGGCGAGCGGACATCAATAGTTGTTAGAGCGGGCATCCTGGTTTTTTTGAGAGTTTCAGGCGATATTAAAGAAGACGCGAAGATTTTAAACTTCAGCGCAAGCGGCAGATTGCTGGATAAACTACCAACCTCGTTTAATATTGAGTTTCAAAACGACGGCAACGTTTATTTAAAGCCGTCGGGGGAAATAACGATAAAAAACATTTTTGGCGGAACTCGGGCGGTTTTGGCGTTCAATTCCAAAGGAACGCAGGTGCTTCCGCAATCAAAAAAAGGCATTGCGGAGTCGTGGGAAGGGGGTTTCGGTTTCGGATTTTACACCGCCAATCTTAGCGCGGTCTACGGCGAGTCGTCAAAGAAAATTTCCGAAAAATTCGGATTCTTCGTTTTTCCGTGGAAGATTGTTTTAGGAATCATTATCGCCGGATTTGTATTAATATGGGGTGTGAAAAAAGGAATTAAAAAATACAATCAATGGGTTATTAAAAAATATCAGCGAGGCGGATTATAAAAAAATGGTTCGCATTAACGCCCTAAAAATATTTATTCTTTGCGTCCTGTTTTTAGCTGTCTTAATTTTACAAAATCAGCAGGCTCAATCTGTTCAATCGGTCAATATCACTGCAACGGTTAATGCAGTCTGCGGTAATGGAGTTTTGGAAACCGGAGAACAGTGCGACGGCTCAAGTTTAGGCGGACAAAGTTGTGCCAGCCGAAGTTACAGCGGCGGAGAATTAAGCTGTAATTCCAATTGCACATTCAACACAACCGCTTGCACAATAAGTACGGGGAGCGTCAACGCGGGCGGAGGCGGCTATGTTTCAATTATAACGACACAGGTTACCTTAACCGGCCGCGCGTATCCTTTAAGCAAAATCGTGATGCTTAAAGACGGACAAGTCGCTATTACCACTGTCGCCGGACCGGACGCGAAGTTTAACGTTTCTCTGACCGGCCTTTCTTCGGGCGATTACACTTTTTCCGTCTACGGCGAAGACGTCAACCAAAGGCGTTCAACACTTTTTACCTTTCCGGTTTTTATAACGCAAGGGGCAATAACAAACATCGGCGGAATTTTCATTGCGCCGACCATCGCGGTTGATAAAAGCGAAGTGAAAAGAGGAAATAATATATCAATTTTCGGCCAGAGCGCGCCTTTAAGCGACATTACCATCGGCGTGGCTTCGGAAGAAGCGTTTGTAAAAACCAAAACCGACAAAGACGGCGCGTATCTTTACGACTTTGACACCGCCTTGCTTGAAACCGGCGTTCATGCCGCCCGTTCTAAATCCGCGCTGGACGGCCAAATTTCTTCTTTCAGTAAGACCGTTGGTTTTAAAGTCGGCGTCAAAACCGTTCTGGCGGAAACAACAAGCAAGACGCCGCTCAAAGGCGATTTGAACAACGACGGCCGAGTGAATTTAATTGATTTCTCCATCGCCGCTTACTGGTATAAAAGAACTCTCAGTGAAGAATTTCTCGCCGTGGAAGCTGAACGCCTCAACAACGACGGTAAAATTAACCTTACGGATTTCAGCATTATGGCGTATTACTGGACCGGGTAAGCCCGCTTTGCGGAAAATCCTAAATCTTAATTTATAATTTCTAAACAAATTCTAATGTTCTAATGACCAAAAACCTTAAATTAAAAAGTTTATTTTTGATTTCTATTTCCTATTTCCTGTTTTTTATTGCGAGCGCGCAGGCGGCGGAATTGTTTTTTGAAACGAAAAATCGGGAAGTTGGGCTTAACAGCCAATTCAAAGTGGACATATTGATAAACACGCAAGGCGAAGAGATAAACGCGATAGAAGGAAGCGTGGTTTTTCCGTGGGGTTTTTTTGGGGTTAAAGAAATTTCGGACGGGAATTCCATTATAAATTTCTGGGCGCAGAAGCCGAAACTCGTTTTAGATAACGAAATAATTTTTTCCGGCATTGTTCCCGGCGGATATAAAGGCAGCAACGCTAAGTTGTTTTCAATTATCTTTCAATCATTAAAAGAAGGGAACGCGACGATTGATTTTAGCGGCTTGAAAGTATTGCTCAATGACGGTAACGGCACTCCCGCGGAATTAAAAATTCAGAATTAAGAACTGAAAATTTCCGGAAATCTCCCAAGT
>CAYIEH010000021.1:0-10879 GCA_964362385.1 uncultured Candidatus Saccharibacteria bacterium | reverse complement strand
AATCTAATGATTTCTTCCCGATGTCCGGCTGTTCCCCCCAATAAAAGTCGGACCCCCCCTCCTCATCCCTTTTAAAGGGATGGTTTTATTTTGAGGAATCTTTTTCTATGGATTTTAGAAATTCCTAATTTTTTTACCCCGTAGTAGTCCCGCCGTGGCAAGATCACTACGGGGTTATTTTTTAAGGAAACTTTTACGATGGATAGAAGATACTCCATATTTTTTAATCATTTTATAGTGCAATTTTGTTCCATAACCTTTGTGCTTGTCAAAAAAATATTTGGGATATTTTTTGTGCATTTTTTTCATATATTTGTCGCGATGAACTTTGGCGACAATAGAAGCTAAAGAAATCGCAGGAACTTTTTCATCGCCCCTCACGATAGTTTTTAGAGAATAGCCATTAGCGACTAGATTTTTGGAAAAATAAGGAAAAATTTTTAAACCACCATCCAAAAGTATTCTATAGTTTCTCGTTGTCGCTTGCTCGCCTCGCTGACTCGCCTCGCTATCGCGAGAGCGAAGCGGGATCTTTGGCGAAGCGGATAAGTTGTTGGTCGCTCGCCTCGCTGACTCGCCTCGCTTCGCTGGCGAAGCGGGAGCTTTGGCCAGCCTCGCCGAGTCTAGGCGGGCGAAGCGGGTAAGTTTTTTCAGCGCTTTTGTCGCCGCCAGATTAGCGGCCTGGGAAATGTTTATTTTATCTATAATTTTTGGTGATACGCTGGATATTGCGTAAGGAATTTTTCGTATTCTAACCCATTTGAACCATTTTTCGCGTTGTTTAGACGAAAGTTTTTTAGAATCTTTTAGTTTTATTTTGTATTTTTTTTGGAAATTGGAAATTAGAGATTGGAAATTCCGCGGCGGCATAATTGCCGCCGCGGTTACGGGTCCTGCCAGCGGTCCCCGCCCAACCTCGTCTATGCCAATGATATTTGAATGTTTTTTCATCATAAATTATACAGATTGAAATTTCTCGCTTTACTGTTAAAATTAAACCAATGGCGAAAAAAGGCAAGAAAAGGAAGTCCGCAAAAGAAGAAAGAAATATTTCAAAAAAGAAATCCGGGAATTTTTCATCCGACAACCAAAGTTTAATGGACGAACTTCGGCTGCACCCGGAAACCAAAAAAAGCATCTGGGCCGTTGTTTTTCTGGGAGTCGCGGTTGTTTTGTTTCTGGCGAGTTTCAAAAACGCAGGCCCCTTCGGAGATTTTCTTTACAATTTTTTCACAAAACTTCTGGGATTGGGTTATTATCTTTTGCCTTTGATTTTTCTGGTAATGGCAGGAGTTTTTTTTACTTCGGAACGCAGGAAAATTTACGGCATCACTTTTTTTGGAGCTTTTCTTTTTGTCTTGTCGGGACTGGGATTCATTGACATTATTTTCCCTCAAAAAGCGGGGATTATCGGCGGAATAGCCGGCTCCATAGAATCGCTTTTCGGCTACACCGCTTCTCTCGTCGTTATCACAGTGATGGGCGTTGTTTCGTTTTTAATCACTCTCAACCTTCCCATAAAAATCAGAAGAAACAAAGAAGAAATTTCCGTTTTTGACGATGAAGAAGTTTTGGAAATTCCTGAACAAAAAGAAAATCAAGAAAACGCCGATGAAACAGCCGAAGAAATTTTTGAATCGCAACAAAAAGAAAACAGAATTAAAGAAACTCTTAGCGCCGCATTCGGGTTAAAGCCAAAAAAATCTTTCAGGGTTCAGAAATCCGGCGATTATATTTTTCCTCCGACTGATTTGTTGAAATCATCCGTTGAAAAACCCACTTCGGGCGATCTCAGGGCAAACGCCAATATTATAAAAAGAACTTTGGAGAGCTTTGGAATTTCGGTGGAAATGGGAGAAATCAGCATTGGCCCGAAGGTAACCAGATACACTTTAAAGCCGGCAGAAGGAGTCAAGCTTTCAAGAATCACGGCGCTTTCCCAGGACCTTGCCTTGGCTTTAGCGGCGCATCCCATAAGAATTGAAGCGCCGATTCCCGGCAAATCTTTAATCGGCATTGAAGTGCCCAATAAAGCTGCGGCAATCGTGCGGCTGGGTAGTTTAATCAGTTATCCCGAATTTACTTCTTCGGGATTATTGGGTTTCACTTTGGGCCGGGATGTGACCGGCGAGCCGATATTCGCCGATATTGGGAAAATGCCTCATCTTCTTATCGCGGGAAGCACCGGTTCCGGAAAGTCGGTCGCCATTCATTCGCTTTTAATTTCGCTTCTTTATAAAAATTCTCCGGAAACATTAAAGATGATTTTGATTGACCCTAAAAGAGTGGAATTGTCGGTTTACGAAAAAATTCCCCATTTGATATCTCCGGTAGTCACTGAATCCAAAAAGACATTGGGAGTTTTCAAATGGGTTATCAGTGAAATGGAAAGGCGCTACGAAATTCTTCTTAAAGCCGGTTCCCGCGACATTCAAAGTTATAATAAAAAATTTCCGGATGAACTGTTGCCGTATATTCTTCTTGTCGTTGACGAGTTGGCTGATTTGATGAGCACTTACGGAAGAGAAGTTGAGGGCTCTGTGGTGCGTTTGGCTCAGATGGCGCGGGCTACGGGGATCCATCTGATTTTTTCCACTCAAAGGCCGTCGGTTGAAGTTATCACAGGCCTCATCAAAGCAAACATTACTTCGCGCATGGCGCTTCAGGTTGCCAGTCAAGTTGATTCAAGGACTATTCTTGACGTTTCCGGAGCCGATAAACTTCTTGGCGGCGGCGATATGCTTTTTATCTCATCGGAACTTTCAAAGCCGAAAAGAATTCAGGGCGCTTATGTTTCAGAAGAAGAAATAAAGAAGGTTGCTGATTTTATCAGAGAGAACAATAAGGATATAATGAGCGAATCGGACGAAGAAGTTCCTGTTTTTGAAAACGGCGCGAATGGCGGAACAGGGATTTTATTTGACGATTTTTCCGAAGATGAAGACGAACTTTTAGACGAGGCGATAAAAGTTGTGGTTCAGGCTCAGAAAGCTTCGGCTTCGTTGCTCCAGCGCCGTCTGAAAGTCGGCTATGCCCGAGCGGCGCGGCTTCTGGATATAATGGAAGCCAAGGGTATTATCGGGCCGGGAGAAGGCGCGAAGCCAAGGGAGGTTTACTCCGCCAGAAACCGCCAGCAAGAAGATTCTCAAAACAGAAACTTTTTTTAAAATCGGTTTAATATATGAAAATATGAAAGAAGAAAATCAAAAAACAATTAAAGACGTTCTGGCTGAACCGTTGGGGCTTAAAGGATTAAACATTGAGAAACTGGCCCAGCTCACCGACATTCCCAAAAATTATCTAAGGGCGATTTTAGAAGGCGATAATCAAAATCTCCCGGCAGCTCCTTATGTGCGCGGCTATCTCATAAGGATTGCGGAAATTATTGATATGGACGGCGATTACTTGTGGCAGATTTATAAAAAGAGTTTAGACTTAAAAACTTCCGGCGAAGAAGATAAAATGCCTTCAAACCGTTTTGTCATAAAGCGCTTCGGGAAAAAGAAATTTATTTTGGCTGTTCTCGCTGTTTTTGTTATAATTTATCTGGCTTTTCAAATTGATAAATTTTTGGGCGTGCCTTCCGTTGAAATAAATAATCCGGCAACTGATAATATTATAGTCAACAGTTCCGCGATTGATTTAAGAGGTAAGATTAATCCCCGGGACAAACTGACGATAAACAATGAAGAAACAACCATTGACAAGGACGGCTATTTTATAAAACAATTCTCGCTTGAACCGGGCATCAACACCGTTGAGTTTAAAGTCAAAAGATTATTGGGCAAAGAAATAAAAGTCGTAAGGCAGGTGATATACCAACAGCAGTAAATTTATTAGAATAATGAATAAAGAATTATGAATTATGGGCTAAAATATTTTCCATTATTCATTATTCATTATTCAAAATTCATAATTCATTATTAAGATGGTTAAAAAAGATGAAATAAAAAAAGACGGCGAAAAAGACAAGGATATTGACAATCTCTTGGAGTCTTTGCAGGGGAAATTCGGGGACGGTTCCATAATGAAACTTGGCGACGTAAAGAAAGTTAATGTGGCTACAATTTCTTCAGGCTCATTTTCTTTGGATTTGGCTTTGGGAGTCGGAGGATATCCAAGGGGAAGAATAGTTGAAATTTTTGGACCGGAAAGTTCCGGTAAGACCACTTTAGCTTTGCATGCGGTTGCGGAGGTGCAAAAAAAAGGCGGAAGAGCGGCTTTTATTGACGCCGAGCACGCTATGGACCCTGATTACGCGAAACGTTTGGGCGTAAAAATAAACGACCTTTTGATATCACAGCCGGACTCGGGCGAAGAAGCTTTAAATATTTTGGAAAGTTTAGTCAGGTCGGGGATTATAGATATTATTGTCATAGATTCCGTGGCGGCGCTTACTCCAAGAGCTGAAATTGAAGGCGAGATTGGAGACCAGCATATCGGGAGGCAGGCGCGTTTAATGTCCCAGGCTCTTCGCAAGGTTACGTCCATAATTGGTAAATCAAATTGCACGGTGATTTTTATAAATCAAATCAGGATGAAAATCGGCATAATGTTCGGGAATCCGGAAACCACCCCGGGCGGGTTGGCTTTAAAATTCGCGGCGTCAGTCCGGCTGGATATTCGCAGAATCGCTCAGATTAAAAAAGGAGAAGAAAGCGTCGGCAACAGGGTTAAAGTAAAAGTCGCCAAAAACAAAGTAGCTCCGCCTTTTAAGGAAGCGGAGTTTGATATTTTATTTGGCGAAGGAATTTCGTATGAAAGCGATATTTTAAACACCGCGATAAAATACGGCGCAATAACAAAATCCGGAAATACTTACAGCTTTGAAGGCGAAAAATTGGGCGTCGGCTTGGAACAATCCCGCGAAAAACTCAAAGAAGACAAGAAACTCTTGGAAGACATTAAAAAGAAGATTTTAGTTTTAATTTCAGACAAACAAAAAGAAAAAGAAAAAGAATAAAAATAAGAAAATAATAATCAATTAATTAAAGTTATCAGAAGCTTGGTCTTATTAATGAGACCAAGCAAGCATTAACTAGGGGAGATGATATTGCCCGTTAGCTAAACTAACGGGATTTTCATTTTGATTGATTTCCTTGATTTGATATACTTTTTGTATATCTGCCTGCCGGTAGGAAGGCAATAAATTCGTTTTTTGTTGATTTATGCCCCGTAGTGAAACTGCGATATTTTTAAATAATTTATTGGTTTCATTATGGGGTAAATTATAAATTTATTTTCAATAAATAAAGTAGCACAAAATTTGTAATTTAGAACAAATTACTATCGCAGTTCTACTACAGAGTATGAAATTCATCGCGGATTTTCACATACATTCAAAATACAGCCGCGCCACAAGCAAAGATATGGTTTTGGAAGAAATTGACCGAGTCGCTGACGAGAAGGGAATTTTGGTAATGGGCACCGGAGATTTTACCCACCCCCAATGGTTTAAAGAAATTAAAGAAAAATTAGAACCAGCGGAACCGGGGCTTTTTAAATTAAAAAAGCAGTATAAAAAAGAAACGATTAAAGGAAATTTCAGCGAAACAAGATTTATTCTAACCGTGGAAATTTCCAGCATTTATTCCAAAAACGGAAAAGTAAGAAGGATACATAATTTGATTTTTGCGCCGTCTGTTGAAACAGCGGAAAAAATAATCAGCCCGCTTATTTTTTGGGGGTGCAATCTGAATTCGGACGGTCGGCCGATTATCGGGCTGGACAGCGAGAAATTGGCGGAAATTGTTTTTGGCGTTGATAAAGACGCGGTAATAATTCCAGCACACGCGTGGACCCCGTGGTTTTCAATTTTCGGCTCAATGTCCGGGTTTGATTCCATTGAAGAATGTTTCGGAAAATACGCCGACAAAATTTTTGCCATAGAAACCGGCCTTTCAAGCGACCCTGAAATGAACTGGCGGCTTTCAAAACTGGATAAAATCGCCTTAATTTCAAATTCCGACTCGCATAGTTTGGCGAAAATCGGAAGAGAAGCCAATATTCTTGACACCGAATTGTCTTACGCGGGAATTATGGAAGCAATAAAGAATGGGGCGCCGGAAAAACTTAAAAACTTAAAAACTGAAAAACTGAAAAACAAATTTGTGGCTACGATAGAATTTTTTCCCGAAGAAGGCAAATATCACTATGACGGCCACAGAATTTGCGGAAAGGTTTTTTCTCCAGAAGAGTCAAGAAAACATAAAAATATTTGTCCTGTCTGCGGAAAGCCTCTGACAATAGGCGTTATGAACAGGGTTGAGAAATTGGCTGACAGGGAAATAAAAACCGAAAGCAAAGGCAATTATCGCTATCTTGACAATTACACGCCGTATTATAATCTTGTTCAATTGGATGAAATAATCGGCGGAGCGTACGGAATCGGCGTTGCTTCAAAAAAAGTTTCCGAAGAATACCAGAAGATGATAAAAACTTTCGGTTCTGAATTAAAAATTCTTTTGGATGCGAGTATTGATGATTTAAAATCTCGCGCCGACTTTAGGGTTGTTGAAGGAATTAAACGAGTCAGAGACGGCAATTTGAAAATCAGGCCCGGCTATGACGGCGAATACGGAGCGGTTAAAATTTTTACGGACGAAGAAAAAAAAGATTTGGAAGCGCAAAAAGCGTTATTTTAAAAATTTTTCCAGGTGGGTAGTTAATAAATGAAATTGATTAAATTTTTATTATTAACTAATTACTAATGGCTGGTGGCTAATAACTGATTTTATGTCCGACCCTATTATTTTAATTTTTCAGCTTATAGTGTTGATTTTTTCCGTGATGATTCACGAAATTTCTCACGGGTTTATGGCTTATCGCTTGGGAGACAGAACTGCCAAAGAATCCGGCAGATTGACTTTAAATCCAATTAAGCATATTGACCCGTTCGGTTCGGTTTTATTGCCGCTTTTCCTTTTCATTGTTAAAAGCCCGGTGTTGTTCGGTTGGGCAAAGCCCGTGCCTTTTAATCCCTTTAATTTAAAAAATCCCAAAAAAGACAGCGGGCTGATTGCTATGGCAGGGCCCGCGAGCAATTTTTTAATCGCGGCTGTTTTCAGTGTTATTTTGAAATTGGTCGGCTTGACGAATTTTTATTTTGCTCCGGCATTTATAATTTTTTTAAATATCATTATTTTAGTAAACGTCGTTTTGGCGGTTTTTAACCTTGTTCCAATCCCTCCGCTTGACGGGTCAAAAGTTCTTTTCGCCGTTCTTCCCAAGGGCGCTGAAAAATTCCAGATAATCATGGAACAATACGGCTTTTTCGTGCTTCTTTTCTTTATTTTCTTCGGTTTCCAGCTGATTATTCCGATTATTTTGACGATTTACCGCCTTTTAGGAGGGAGCCTGCTTTAATTTTTTTATGCAAACGATTTAGCGCGAGTCGGTGCGGCATTAAGAGACCGGGAGAAGTCTAAAAATGAGGCTATAAGGACGATCGTCCTTATAGCCTCATTTTTATGGTTTACTATGGTTTACTTTGGATTTCATCCTACCTATAGGCAATTAGCCAAAATTTACTATGGAATTTGTTTTTCCGTTGCTTTTCTGATAAAATTTTTAAAATTGGGAAAATGAATAATCAAATTTTGGCAATAAGTTTGGAGAAAAAGTTTGCAGGGCGCGCAAAAGACATAAAAAAAACAGCTTCAAAGATATTGGGTGTTTTAAAACAAAAAAATGTCGGAATGAAAATTTATCTTGCCGGCAATCAAAAGATGCGATTTTTAAACAGGAAATTCCGCGGTAAAAACAAGGCGGCGAATATATTGAGTTTTAGCGAGCCGAAGAATTTCATTTATCCCCCTGCGGCGCGCGGCGGACAGGCGCGGAAAATAAGACGTTTAGGAGAGATTTATTTAAACGTAGAACAAAAGGAAAAAATATTTTCAACAAAATTACTGATCGCTCACGGAATTCTTCATTTACTCGGTTATGACCACGAGACGAAACAAAAAACAATAAAAATGGAAAGAGTAGAAAATAGACTGTTTCGTCAAATCCGAAACACGAAGCACTAAATCCGTTGTTGAAAACTCCCTGTTAGGGTCAACAAATTCCAATTATTAAAATTAATAAATTTAAAACATTTAGAATTTAAAATATTAGAATTTAGACATTGTTTCAAATTTCGATATTCAAATTTCGAATTTAATTTATGTACATTACCGCTTTAGATTTTGGGTCGTCGCAAATTAAAATTTTGGTTGCGGAACTTGGAAAAGACAATAAATTGTCTTTGTTGGAAGTTTTAAAATTCCCTTCAGCCGGAATGAGAAAAGGTGAAGTTGTTGACGTTCAGGAAGCCACTCAAGCGCTCTCCGGACCATTCAGCGAAATAAGAAAAATCAATAAGGGTGTTTTAAAAAATATTTTCGTTAATATAGGCGGGAAGAATGTCAAGATACAAAATTCAAAAGGATTTGTCGCTGTTTCCCGCGCCGATAACGAAATTTATCAAGACGACATTGAGCGGGCGATTAAAGCGTCTCAGGCCGTTAATCTTCCTTCTAACCGGAAAGTTTTTCATACCATTATCCAGGAGTATGTCGTTGACGGCGTTGACCAGATTAAAAACCCGCTAGGAATGAACGGCACTCGTTTGGAAGTAAACAGTCTGATAGTTGACGCTTTCAGTCCGACCATGAATGATTTGGTAAAAAGCGTTGAAATCGCCGGCGGGAAAATCACTGAATTTATTTACGCGCCTTTAGCCGCCAGCAATGCCGCGCTGACAAAAACTCACAAAGAATTAGGCGCCGTTTTAATAGATATCGGGTTTGGCACCACCGGTTTTGCTGTTTTTGAGGAAAATAAGCTTATTACCGCCAAAGTTTTTCCCATTGGCTCTTCAAATATCACAAACGATTTGGCTATTGCTTTAAAGTCTTCCATTGGAACCGCGGAAAAGCTGAAAATTTCTTACGGCCACGCCTTCTCAAAAGACGTTTCTTCAAAAGAAAAAATCAACCTCCAGGAAATAGATGAAAGTCTTAAATCAATAGTTTCCAGAAAATACATTTCTGAAATTATAGAAGCGCGGCTTGCTGAAATTTTTGAACTGATTCATAATGAGCTGAAGTTATTGGGGAAAACCCAGCTTCCAGCCGGAGCGGTTTTATGCGGCGCAGGAGCCAAGCTGGAAGGCATTGTTGATTTGGCGAAACACGATTTAAAATTGCCGGCGCATTTGGTCAATTACGAACTTGATTTATTCGGCAGCAGCAGCGAAGGACAGACTTTAAAAGTTGACGATCCTGAATTCGCTTTGGCTCTAGGTCTTTTGAATTACGGAAGCGGCCAATTCTCTGAAAATACCGCGAGTAAAGGATTTATTTCCAAAATTTTCAGCAATTTAATGCCGTAGAATAATTTATAACTAATAACCGATAACATAATATGAAAGCCAAAAGAAACAAGTCAAAAGAAAATCCAATGGCGAGAATTAAAGTTGTAGGCGTCGGCGGCGCCGGAGGAAATGCCATTTCTCGGATGCATGAGGATTTTCCCAGGGGCGTTGATTTAATCGCCATTAACACCGACATCCAGGATTTGAATTCCTGCGCCACCAGAAAAAAAATTTACATAGGAAAAAATTTAACCAAAGGTTTGGGCACCGGGATGAATCCTGATTTAGGCCAGCAGGCGGCTGAAGAAAACAGGTCTGAAATCGCGGAAGCGATTAAAGACGCTGATATGGTTTTTATAACCGCGGGTTTCGGAGGCGGCACCGGAACCGGCGCTTCGCCGATTGTCGCGGAAGTCGCAAAAGAGCTTGGAATTTTAACCGTCGCTGTAATAACCAAGCCGTTTAATTTTGAAGGAAGCCAGCGCGCCAGAATTTCCGAAGACGGGCTGATAAAAATCAGGGACCGCGTTGATACTTTGATTACCGTTCCCAATGACCAGATTTTTTCTATCATCAATAAAGACACTTCTTTAATCAGAGCTTTTGAAGAAATTGACAAAATTCTAAGCGATTCCGTAAAGGGAGTCGCTGAATTGATTCTAACCCCGGGAATTATAAACATTGATTTCGCCGATATTAAAGCGATTATGCGCGACGCGGGTTCGGCGATGGTGGGAATCGGCGTTGCCTCGGGCCAGGGAAGAGCGGCTAAAGCCGCCACGGCGGCAATCAATTCTCCGCTCTTGGAAATTTCAATTGACGGCGCCAAAGGAATTTTATTCAGCATTTCCGGGAGAAACGACATGAAAATGCAGGAAATCAACGAAATAGCGACATTGATTTCCGAACGCGCCGATTCTTCGGCAAAAATTATTTTCGGCACTTATCATGACCGAAAACTTAATAAAGGACAGCTAAAGGTTACTTTAATAGCGACCGGCTTCAGTAATGTTTTGCTCAGGGAAAACAGGGCTTTTCCAAGTATTTTCGCTCCAGGCGAAGAGCCGTTGAACAATAATCACTTGCCTTTTGAAAAAGAAGAAAAATTTGTTAAAAATATAAAAGAAGGTAAAAAAAAAGAAACCGCGGCCGCAAAGATTTCAGAAAAACCGGAAAAAGAAGATGATAAAGAAAAAGAATGGGAAATCCCGACATTTCTAAGGCGAAAAAAGAGATAATTTTAAATTAAATTTTCAATCTGGAGGCGAAAAAAGCTTATCTAAAGAAACCCCGCTTCAAAAAGAGCGGCGGGGTGCTCGAATTTTTAGATAAATTTTCTTCGCTTTCTGCTCGAAAATTTATAAAAATTCGGCATGTTCAAAAAAATCAAAAAAAGAAACGGCCAAATAGCGCCGTTTAAAATTGAAAAAATAACCAACGCTATCTATAAAGCCTCAATTACCGTTGGCGCTCCGAATTGGCAGTTGGCGACGGATTTTTCAAAAGAAGTTATCCTGCGGC
>CAYIEH010000020.1:0-11312 GCA_964362385.1 uncultured Candidatus Saccharibacteria bacterium | reverse complement strand
ATTTATAAAAATTCGGCATGTTCAAAAAAATCAAAAAAAGAAACGGCCAGATAGCGCCGTTTAAAATTGAAAAAATAACCAACGCTATCTATAAAGCCTCGGTTGCGGTCGGAGAGCCGAATTGGCAGCTGGCGAATAATTTTGCCAAAGAAGTTCTCAAGCGTCTTGATAAAAAAATCAACCCTTCGGCGAAGCTCAGGGTTGATGGTGAGCGAAGTCGAACCACCAAAAAGGGCGCCATTCCCGCAGTTGAAGAAGTCCAAGATGTCGTTGAACAGGTTTTAATTGAGAAGGTTCATCCGCGGATCGCCAAAGCTTACATTTTATACCGCCAGCACCGGGCGGAAATCCGTCAGGAAAAAAAGCAGGTTTTAAACAAGACGGAAATTGACGAAGTTGATAAAAAATTTGACATCAACGCCTTGAGAGTTTTGACTTCCCGTTATCTTAAAAAAGACGAAAGCGGAAAAATTATTGAATCGCCAAAAGAACTTTTTGAACGGGTGGCTGTGCACACGACAATCGCTTCTATTTTTTACGATTCCAAAATTTATCAAAAAAGAGGAGGGACATCAGAACATCATTTTGAGGAATTTGACCCGCAGAAATTTGAATATAAATTTTCCATAGGGAAGTACAAATTAAACGAATTTCATCTGGAAGGAATGAAGCGGATTTATGAAAGATTCAGGAAAGAAAAGAAAATCAAGGTTTCCTGGTCCAATCTGTTGCGTTTATTAAAGGACGGCTATTTTGACAAATATGAAAATGAAATTGTTGATTACTATAATTTGATGGTTGAGCGCAGATTTCTCGCTAACACCCCTGCTTTGGCGAACTTCGGGAATTATCTCGGGATGGGCAGCGCTTGTTTTACCCTGGGAATAAACGATTCCATAGGGTCCATAATGGATACCTTAAAAGCCGCGGCGACTATTTTTAAATCCGGCGGCGGGGTCGGCTATAATTTTTCCCATTTGCGTCCCGAAGGAGATTTTGTAAAAACCACCGGCGGCACGGCTTCCGGCCCAATCAGTTTTATGTCTATGTTTGACAATATGACTGAAGTGGTAAAACAAGGCGGAATCAGAAGAGGGGCGAATATGGGCATTTTAAATTCAGACCATCCGGATATTGATAAATTTATTAAAGCCAAAGAAGGAAATAAGGCGCTTAGAAATTTCAATATTTCCATAATGATAAAGCCTGAATTTTGGGAAGCTTACAAAGAAAATAAGCCCTATGTGCTGGTTAATCCGCGCAGCGGCAAAACCATAAGAGAAATTGACAGCCGCAAGCTTTTTGACATGATCGCTTATCAGGTGTGGGAATCGGCCGAACCAGGCATTTTATTCTTTGATCGGATCAATGAATATAATCCGTTTGCCAAATATCTCGGACCCATAGAAAGCACCAATCCGTGCGGTGAGGTCCTTCTTTATCCTTTTGAATCGTGCAATCTTGGTTCTATAAATGTTTGGGCGTATCTTAAAAAGAACGGCGACAAGAAGTCTCAATTTGATTGGCAAAAACTGGAAACGGAAGTTAAATTGGCAACCCGTTTTCTGGACAATGTCGTTGACATCAACAAATATCCGCTTCTTGAAATTGAAGAAATGACTTTAAATACCAGAAAACTCGGTTTGGGCATAATGGGTCTGGGCGATTTGCTTTACGAATTGGAAATTCCGTACGCGTCCCGACAGGGTCTGGAATTTATGGGCCGCTTGATGGAATTCATAAATTATCATTCCAAAGTCGCTTCAATAGAGCTGTCTAAAGAAAGGGGAAGAATGCCTTATTTTGACAAATCATTTTATAAAGAAGGGAAATTGCCGTTTTCCGGTTTCAAGGACAAAAAATCCTGGCATTTTGACTGGAATGAATTATCCAAAAAAATAAAAAGATACGGCATCCGCAACGGATTCACGACCGTTATCGCTCCGACCGGTTCTATCAGTATGATTGCCGGATGTTCAAGCGGCATTGAGCCGGTTTTCAGTCTGGTTTTTGAAAAAAATGTGGCAATCGGCAGCTTTTATTATGTTGATCCGGTTTTTGAAGAACAAATGAGAAAAGAAGGCCTTATGGATGAAGATTTAATAAGGGATACCTCGGTTCTTAACGGAAGCGTCAAAAATATCCCTTATATTCCCGAAAAAATCAAAAAGATATTCGTGACTGCTATGGATATCCCGCCGCATGACCATGTTAAAGTTCTGGCAACTTTCCAAAAATGGGTTGACTCTTCAATTTCAAAAACCAATAATTTTCCCACAGAAGCGACGGTTGACGACATTAAGAGAGTGTATTTGTTGGCATACGAACTTGGCTGCAAGGGTGTAACGGTTTATCGCGACAAGTCTCTTCATATGCAGGTGCTGATAGGTGGCAGTACCAAAAAGAAGCCGAAAGACATTCCCCGGCTGTCAATTGTGAAAAAAGACGAGAAAACCAAAGGGTTAGTTGTCTATCATGAAGCATGCGTGAAAACCGACACGATAGACGAGTTGGGATTATCGCCAGCAGAAGATGA
Source organism: uncultured Candidatus Saccharibacteria bacterium (assembly GCA_964362385.1). GTDB lineage: Bacteria > Patescibacteriota > Minisyncoccia > UBA6257 > UBA9933 > CAYIEH01. The sequence goes on along the minus strand of CAYIEH010000020.1, from coordinate 8,776 downwards.
TATCACATATCAGGGCTCCGGCAGTCCGACTAACGGCGAAAATGAAATTAAAAACTGCCCATCGTGCAAAACGCCTTTAACAAGGCAGGAGGGTTGCAGGAAATGCCCGAGTTGCGGATGGGGATTATGCAGCTGAGATTTATTCTCGGATAAACCTCCGGATATTAAAATTCAACTCATTCATTAACGACTTAAATTTGAAACATGAACAATAGGTATTCAATTTTAGTTTGGGGGCTTATCATTTTGGGAATTATTGGAATTGTCTTTGGTATGATAGCGGTTGTTACTAAAAATTCCGGCAACGCGGGCAACGCGCTTGTCAGGCCCGTGGATTCCGGCGATTGGATAAGGGGGCCAAAAGAAGCAAAAGCAATTTTGGTTGAATACAGCGATTTTCAGTGTTCTGCCTGCCAATATTATTATTATATTTTAAAAAAACTTGAAAACGATTTTCCGCAACAGCTTCAGATTGCCTACCGTTATTTTCCTTTGGAACAAATTCATAAATACGCAAAATTGTCGGCGCAAACAGCGGAATCGGCCGGCAAACAAGGAAAATTTTGGGAGATGCATGACCTGCTTTTTGAAAGACAAAACGAATGGTCAGTCAGTCCGGATGCGGAAAGTAATTTTATCATTTACGCCCAGACTCTTAATTTGGATATAAGTAAATTCAGAAGCGACTTAATTTCCGAAGACACAGAAGACAGGATTCAGGAAGACACTTTGAGCGCTTATGAAATGAAGCTCGCGGGTACGCCGGCCTTTTTCTTAAACGGCAAACAGATTTCAAGTCCGCGGGATTACGAGGAATTCAAAGGGATTGTGCAAAAAGAAATCAACAAATAACGCTTTATGGAAACTTTTCAGTCAGATTTAAAAAAATGGGTTATATGGACTTTTTTATTTTTGAGCTTCATCGGATTTTTAGACGCTCTGTATTTAACCGTTAAAAGAATATTCGGGAGCCCCATCACTTGTTATATTTTTGAAGGGTGCCGGAACGTCACTGATTCTCCTTACGCTAAAATTTTCGGAATACCGCTGTCATTTTTCGGAGCGGCCTTTTATCTGCTGTTATTTATTTTTTCCATACGCTATCTGGAAACAAAAAACATTAAAATTTTAAAATTGCTTTTTTATCTGGCTATATTCGGATTTTTATTCGCCTTGTATCTTTTAATACTGCAATTTTTTGTGATTAAGGCGCTTTGCATTTACTGCCTGATTTCCTCTTTTGTTTCCATAAGCCTTTTTATCATAAGCGCTTTATCCGCCTTCGCAGAAAACCATAGACGTAAGCCCGTGGATAAATGAGTATATTTTTCTGCTTCGGCGGATTTCGCTCCGCCTAAGAAACAAGAGATGCCACAGGTGTAAGTCTGCGGGGCTTCATTTTTCAGAAAAATTATTGTTTAATGATAATAAGACGGGTTTTTGTTGCATTTCTAACGGGGGATTGACATTTTTAAATAAATAGTTTAGAATATAGCATCTTTTAAAAACAATTCCGCTAAGCGGAATTCATAGAATAGAAAAGGAGGATATGATAATGAAAAAGATAATTGTACTTGTACTACTAATCGTTTTTGTTTTGCTGGCAGCGAAAACAGCATCAGCTGCTGATTCCGTAGTAATAATCGGTGGTTTTGGAGCCACCCATGAGCAGTTGGAATTTCTTTCTGAAGAAATTCCAAATTCAGTGGCTATAGTGCCTAATAAGTACTGGCCGATTTCAAGGGCCGCCGAAGATGTTTTGGCACAATTGGAAACAAAAGGTATAAGAAACAAACTGATTCTTATCGGACATTCCTGGGGCGGATTGATTGCAAGAGAAATAGACAAAGAACACCCGGGATTAGTTCAGAAGATTGTTACAATCGGCACGCCTTACGGAGGTTTCAAGATGACTCCGAAATTTGTCCACTCCGTAGACGATTCCGGCAGTCTTACCCCGCTTTATGTTGTTGCGGGATATAACTCTAACCAGAAAAAATGGTATATGAGAGAAGATAAAAACGACGGAACCGTAGATCTTGATTCAGCTACAGATTTCGGCCGGCCAATTGAGGGTTCAGCGATATTCGCCGGAGTGGGCCATGTAGATTTGATTAAATCAAAAAGAGTAGCTAACCAGATAAAATCCTGGATAGCTCAATAATACGGAAATACGGATTTTAGTTTACCCCCACGAGAGACATCTCTCTGGGGGTAATTTTTATTTTGGCGACGCGACAGCCACACCACCTTAATTATTTGATTTAATCTTAATCGTCAATTACCCACCGCTATCCTATAGGATAGCGGTGGGTTTTATATTCTCAGGCTTTATCCGCCTTCGCAGAAGACCGTAACTGTGAAGACGTATATAATTACGAACAACAGACCCTTTGAAACTCAGAGGGCAATAAAAGGTGCTTTGGCGGATTTCGCCGCGAAGGCTTCATTTTTAATTAATTTTTGTTTAAAATATATTAATGGAATTAAAGCCAGACCCAAATTTAAAATCTCAGGGGCTTGCCCCGTTAGAGGTCTTCAAGAAAAAATTTTTGTTAAAAATTTTTTCTAGACCATTAGCCAAAAATGACATTAAAACCGCTTCTTTCTTAAGAAAGCGAGAATATCATACCCCCAGACTTCTAATGGGGTTCACCATTGTTGAGCTTGTTATTTCAACGGGACTGTTTGTCATTTTAATGACTATGGCTGTGGGAAGCTTTATACAGGCGATAAGAACTCAGAAAGTGCTTGTTTCTTTGATGGCGGTTAATGACAATACCGGCCTGAATTTGGAACAGATGACTCGGGAAATAAGAACCGGCTATAATTTTTCAAAAATTTCCAACAGCGAACTCCAGTTTGTGAACGCGGATAATATTTCAGTCCGCTACAGGCTTAATAACCACGCCTTAGAAAAAGGAACCGGTCTTTTTGCTTGGGATCCTTCTAATCCGAATCCCACCGCGTGTTCTGGAGGAATTTTAGATTCCAATGGCGGGTTTTGTTATCAGAAAATCACGGCTGACAATACCAGTGTCAAAAATTTTAACATTGAAATTCTTGGAAACAATGCCGGCGATGGCTATCCGCCCAGAATCACCCTTGATTTGTCAATCACAAGCACTGAGCCGGATGTCAAAAAATTAAATATCTCAACCAATATACAGACAACAATAAGCGCGAGAGCGATAGATACGTAAAATAACCAATAACTAAAACTTAATTTCTCCCGTAAATATTCCGAAATTATTGTTTTGACTTTCGTAATTTATCAGACTGGTTTTCCCGTCAGGCAAAATAATTCCGGCGTAATCATTTACTCCGCTTGAAACAATCGGAATTTTCAGCCAGACCGATTCAATTTTTTTTAAATTGCCGGACAAATATAAAAAGTGTTTAACTCCGGCGTCCAACCACCGGTTGCTTGAGGGATTTACAATAAACGACGCGCCCATTTTTTTATAATTTTTCAAATCGTCGGGATAATGGATTTCCAAACAGATCAGAGAGGCAAAATTCACAGCTTCATTGTTAAATTGTTTTACCCCGTTAGAAATAATGCTCCGTTGCTTTGTAGCGGGGTTGGATTTTAGAATAATTCCGGCGGGGTTTAGCACCCCTCTGGAATTTCTAACGGAGTTAATTGCCAAAAGTTTCTTTTCGCCTCTTGAATAAGCGTTATTAAGGTTAAACACCGCGTAATTTTTGTATTCAGGGTTTGTCGTCAGCGTCCAATCAAAAAACAAGGGATGCCAATCGCCGAAAGGCCAGTATTCGCCGATAAAAGTCAGGCGGTTTTTATTGTAAATATCAACAACTTCTCCTTTTTCATTGAATAAAACAGAGGAATTGTATTTTTTGGTTAAACCAGCCGATGATTGAACTGTGCCGAAAGTCGCGGCTAAGTTTGTTTTTAGTTCTTTTGCGAAAGAACTTGCGATGGCGGTTGTTTGGCTTTGGGAGTTATCGTTAATCAGGGAATGATTCAATATGTCCTCGGGAAACACGACAAGGTCAAATTTTTTTCCGATCAGATCGGCTTTAATTTTATTTAAGTCGTTTTCTTTGAAATTTTCATTAATTGATACGGAGGCGATTTTTACGGAATTTTTGAGATTATCGTAAATTAAAGAATTTTTTTGAAGCTGAAATTTGGAAATCTGCCAGCCGGCAAAAACTAAAAGAATGATTATAAAAGAATTTAGAATATAGAATTTAGAATTTTTGGGTTTATTTATTAAAATAAAAATAACAATTAAAACGTTTATCAAGGCCGCGAAAAAAGTTAAAACAGCGATTCCTCCGACGCCGGCTAATCCCAAAAACGGGGAAGAACCGAAAATATTTCCGGCAGTCGCAATATAAGCCGGCATCAATGAAAATTTCGCTTCAGTCAGGTCCCAGAAAGTCCAGAGAAAAGGCAGGGATAGAGGTAAGAAGTAAGAATTAAGAATTAAGGGATTATTAAAACGGTTTAAGAATTTTTTGACAAAATAAACGGAAATTGGCAATCCTAAAAATATTCCAATTGAAGTCAGCCAGAATATCGGCTCAAGGGTGAAATAAGTAATTCCGAGAGCGAACGTTATTCTGAAAATAAAAGTTCCCAATACAAGGCGCCAAAGTTTTTCTTCTTTTATAAAAAATATAAAAAGCGGGACAAGAAAAATAAACCCCAAAAACCAGAGATTAAACGGTTCGGCTGGCTCGCCGCCAAGAGGCAAAAAAGCCAGAATTCCCAAAATGGCCGATAAAAAAGGCGGAATCATTATTCATATTATATCAGGAAAAGCGAATAATTGGCTAAAAAATAGATTTGACAAACGGCATAAAATTAGTGTATAATTTAAATATCTTTTAAAAACAATTCCGTTTAGCGGGATTCATAAGGAGGAAGGTATGAAAAAGAAATGGATTCTGATATTAGGGATTTTGATCGGGCTCGCAAGTCTCTCAAGTTGCGCCAGTTATAAGCCTATGGCTGTTGTTCCTGATTTAGGACAAAACGATGAAACAGTTAATATCAGGAAAGACGGCATTATTGCCATAGCGTATCCGATACGCAAAGCAGAGGACGTTAAAAAATACTTTGACTACAGCGGTCTTGTCAGAGATGGAGTATTGCCTGTTTATATCAGCGTCGCCAATACTTCTAATCAGGAGAGCGTCAAAATACTTTTGAGTTTGGAAAGTCCAAACGGCGAGAATGTTAAACCGCTTTCCGCCGAGGATGTTTACCCAATCTTAAAAAAAGGTTGGCTCTTAAGAGCAGGCGCGTGGAGTTTGCTGTGGATTCCCCTTGCGCCAATATCCATGATTGACACTGCGATGGAGAACAAGAAAGTCATGAAAGACATTAAAGGAAAGCAGTTTAAGGAAGAAATCGCGCCGGGTTTAATCTCTCAAGGATACGTATTCTTCAAAATAAACGAAGAAATTAAAACGCTTAATGGTTTTTGGCTGGCAATTTCATTCGGAGACGGAAGAATTCTTGACAAACTTCCCTTGAAGGGAAGTATAACAGCGGATTAGCACAAATTTTGACAAAAAGCCCTTTTTCACAAAGGGCTTTTAAGTTATCCCCAATTTATATTGCTTATTGTTTTTAACTATTTTATAATAATATCAATGGAATTTTTAAATAATAAGTTTTTTATATCCCTTCTTTTAATAGTGGTTTTTTTCTCTTTTTCTGCAAGAATTGCCTTGGCTGGAGGCTCGCTTAATTTTTTTAAATCTATTTTAAACCCAATATCTATTATTACCAGTTTTAAAGATATCTTTTCGGGCAACTTTAACTTTGGCGATCTTGCTGGTCCTCTTGGCGGCGGACTTTTTTGTTTCCTCGGTCAAAACGGCGCTTATTGGTCTGGCTGCGCCGGAGGAACGACTTCGACATTCATCACAGCCAATTCAGATGCCTGCGGCAGAACAGGATTCCAAATCCCAATCACTTTCTATAATTTCCAGATGAACACGAATTATTACCAGAAACAAGAAGTTGTTTGTACGGATATTTTTGGTTGGGGAAATTGCAATGCATCCTGCGATAACAGGTGGTGGTGCCGTAAAGAAACTGTGAAATCTTGCGTGCCTGATTCCAATTTCAGAGACGCGGACAGGCAGATAGAAGTGTATAGATTATCAGTCAACTCCGGTTGGTCTACCAAGGAATACGTTGAAGACCTATCAAAAGAATCTCCCAACGGCTTTCTGAACATTACAAACGGCGCTTACCATAGCTTTGCTCCGAGAAACCGCATCACAAGAGAACTTTTATTCACAACTCCTTATTCAAACATCTGCCAGGGAGCAGTCTGTAAATTTATTGACGGTACCGCGCCTGAAAACTCCTATATCATTTATGTGGCGAGAATCACGGGAAATTATACAGCTTTTTCTCTAATAGGGAATTGCCAAGGACCGTTTTGTGGATTGTGGGGCAACAGTGGCAACCAGAATGTTGTTGAACCTCCTCCAGATTGCCCGGCTCCCCTAGAAGGCAAAATATTTTCTTCCAAAAGCCCCGATATTCAACCCACTTTACCATGGGAAGATTTAGGCGACGCCTTTATCGGTCCTTATCAGACTCCGACAATGGAAGTTTGCCAGCCCATAAGCGGTTCTTGTGGAAATGCCCCAAGCTTTTGCGAAATTCCCGACAGCGCCAGTCTTTGCAGCGTTGGAACTCTTGCGTCAGCGCCTGTCTTATCAGAATCAACATGGAATTGGACTTGCAACGGATCAAATGGAGGTTCCGATGCCAGCTGCGGCGCTTCGTATTGCCTTCCCGTTGTCGGACTTTCTGCTCCGGCTATAGTTGAATACCCAAACAACATAAATCTTACCTGGACTTCCACGCATGCGGATTCCTGCTCTGCTTCAGGAGACTGGAGCGGTTCAAAATCAGCTTCAGGAACCGAACCAATATCAAAACCCAGAGGCGCGTATACTTTTACTCTTACCTGCAAAGGATTGGGCGGAACATCTTTGCCGGCAAGCGCCACTGTCAAAGTTATAAAGGTTCCGAAATGCTCTTTTTTCCCGACTCCTTCAAAAATCATCCTTCCCCAATCATCAACTCTTTTCTGGTCCTGTGAATACGCGGACAATTGCGCGATTGACCAGGGAATCGGTTCTATCAGCAATACTTCCGGTTCCCATCAAGTCAGGCCGTCCAAGACAACGACTTATACCTTGACTTGCAGCAGTCCTGACGCTTCAAGATCTTACACAGCCAAGATTGACGTGGGAGCCACTCCTGATTTGAAGGAAATTAATCCCCGTTAGAAGTCTGATATCATCAAAATATGATTTGCGATGTATAAAGAAAATTCTACAGTTAGCCGTCATTTTTTGATAAGACTTCCAACGGGGTAATCCCGAGACAGAAATCAGTTCAAGGTCGGCAACACACATTTTAAATTATTTATGGACATACAAATTCCTGCATCTCAAACAACGGATAAATTTCAATTATGGGGAAAATGGTTTTGGATAGGTATAGTAATGTCTTTCCTTAATGCGGCTGCGGGGTTAATTTACGGCATCGCTTTGGCAATTGAAAAAGACCACCGGAAAGAAGGACTTATTATTATCGGCTGGGCTATTGTTTGGACTTTAATCGTTTTCTTATTAATCGGACCCTTGCTTGTAAAATCAGGTTATCTGCTTAAATACTAAATTTCAGGCAAAGAAATAAAAATGTCTTTTAAGACAGATTGTTAAAGAGGCCAGGCCCAGTAGTGAGCCGAGTAATTCGTTTTCTAAGACGCCTTTGCTTATACCATGATTTTTCTCAAAAGCCGTATATTTTCAAAACAAAGAACCAGCTCGAGGAAAACGGCCGTGCGTTTTTGTGCTCGGTCTACTACTGGGCAGGTAATGCTGTTGTCGGTTTTAATGATTGGCAGCAGTATTTTAGTTTTTTCTTCAATCGCCGGCTATATGATGCTGGAAAGATTAAGGGCGAGTTCCAACGCAGTTGATTCCACAAAGGCTATTTTTGCCGCAGACAGCGGAATTGAATGCGAACTCTATAAATATAATTTCAGCGATCCGCAAAACCCGAGACAAATAGATTGCAAGTCCCTGAAATTTGATGACAATAAAACAAGTGTTTTGACCGAGATTGTCGGCGACGCCTCCGACACTCCGCTATACATAAAGTCAATCGGCGCCTCCGTAAAATCCAAAAGGGCTTTTATGATTAATTTTGGCGGCGCGACAACCACGCCGTTTTAATCGTTTCATTCTAAACGTCAGTTAATCAACCGCTATCCTATAGGATAGCGGTTGATTAACTTATAGAATCATAAAAAAGTTGAAAAAATATCGGAAATGTTTAAAATAGTGAAATGGCAAATTTTCCCAAAATTAACGCTATTGAAAAAAAATGGCAGAAGATTTGGCAGAAAGAGGGGATTTATAAAATAAAGGACAAAGTAAAGGGAAAAGAAAATTTCTACCATCTTGTGATGTTTCCTTATCCTTCGGGGGATCTGCATATCGGCCACTGGTATAATTTCGCGCCGGCTGACGTTTTCGCGCGCTTTAAAAGAATGCAAGGGTATAATGTAATGTCTCCCTTCGGTTTTGACGCTTTTGGTTTGCCCGCCGAGAACGCCGCCATCAAAAGAAAAATTCACCCCAAGGATTGGACTTACAGAAACATAAAGACGATGATTGAGCAGTTAAAGAGCGTCGGCGCGATGTATGATTGGTCGCGGGAAATCATCACGTCTGACCCGGAATATTACAAATGGACGCAGTG
>CAYIEH010000019.1:0-11365 GCA_964362385.1 uncultured Candidatus Saccharibacteria bacterium | reverse complement strand
CTACCACTGAGCTATACGCCCAGTATCGGCGAAGTCAAGGCGGGCGGGTCAGGACAGCGTTCTACCACTGAACTATGTGCCCATAAAATTTCGGTTGTTCGGTCTCGCGTCGCCATAGGCTTTGGCCGACGGCACGCGGACAGGTCAGGACAGCGTTCTACCACTGAACTATGCTCGCGTATTTTGGTGCGGGGTTAAGGCAGTCCCGAAAACGAAGCCAAACAGCTCCGTCAGAAATTTTCCCTTGTTTTGGTTGTCAATTATTGGTTAGTTATAATACCAATGTTTTTTAATTTTTCAAAATCAAACCGGATAACAGGAGCTTGTTTTTTTAAATTTGAATCAAGTGTTGATGTTATGGATTCTTTCATAAAGCTTATGGCATAAAATGCCGTAATGGCCAAAATAACCAAAACAGCAATTGCCGTTGCTGAAAAAATTTTGATTCTTTTGTTCTTAAAATCCATAATTTTGTTAAAAAGAAAAAACTTGTCCGTCAAAATTCAATCTCATTCTGTTGTTGTTTTGATTTATGTCCAAGCTGTTAAATTTAACGAAATAGCGGCTGTTTTCAACTGATTCCAAAAACTTAATAAGATTTTCCATATTTGACGGACTTTCGGAATTAATTGAAATTGACGTTTGCCTCGGATTATCGCCGGTCAAGGGCGTTTCTCCCTTAAAAGTCAGGTTTAGCGGCAAATTATTCTGCTGAGCCATTAAGTTAAGGTCTTTTGAAAAATTCAACAACTGGTCTTTACTGATAAGGAAATTTTCCATTTGAGGCAGATATCTTTTTGATGTTGCGGCGTCGCTTTGAAGAAGCGTCAATAATTCAACCGAACGGGAATTGTTAAATATATTCTTTTTTGTTTCCGTAATATCAGACGCTTTATTTGTGATATCCCGGCCCAAAATAATCAAGGCGGCTGAAATTAAAACAATAATCGCCAAGCTTATTGCAACCAATTTTAAAATTTGTTTTTGATAGCCCATTGGTTATGATATTTTTGTTTTTATTATATAATAAAACGGAATGAAAAGAAATTTAAAAATAATCAATCAAAACGACGAGGGATTTCCCTTTCTTTTGAAAGAAATTCAAAATCCGCCTTCAAGAATTTTTATCGCCGGAGAACTGCCCGATGACTCGCCAGCCGGCAACAGGCTCAAAATCGCGATTGTCGGCACCAGAAAAGCCACTTCCATAGGAAAAGCCCTGGCAAAAAATTTAGCGAAAGAACTGGCGGAATTGGGGATCGTGATAGTCAGCGGCTTAGCAATGGGAATTGACAGCGCCGCTCACCAAGGCGCCCTGGAAGCGAAAGGAAAAACTATCGCGGTGTTGGCCAATGGTTTGGACAAAATCTACCCCAGCCAAAATGAAGGTTTGGCGGAAAAAATCATAGAATCAGAAGGAGCTTTGATTTCCGAGTATCCCGAAGGCGTTCCTTCTTACCCAAATCAATTTTTGGAAAGAAACAGGATTGTCAGCGGCTTGTGCGCCGCTACTATTATAATAGAAGCGCCGGAAAGGTCCGGCTCTTTGGCAACGGCGAAATTCGCCATAGAGCAGGGAAGAGAAGTTTTTGTGATTCCCGGTCCCGCCAATCATCCCAATTATATCGGTTCTCATCGGCTGATCAGAGACGGCGCCCGATTAATTGCTTCAACAAAAGACATCTTGGAAGATTTAAATATTGAAATTAAAAAAGAGCTTCAATCGGATTTTAACGACAATGACGAATTTTCCGAAATTCACTCGCAAATTTTAAAAGCCGTTTCGCAGGCCGGAGAACCTCTTAATATTGACAAAATTTCCCATCTCACTAAACTAAACTCCCAAGCAGTCAATCAATCCATCGCGTTTCTTGTTATAAACGGAAAAATCAAAGAAACCGAAAGAGGATACACGATATAATAAATACGAAATCCGAATATCTAAATCCGAAACAATATTAAAATTCAAAACATTTTATAATTTTGAATTTAATAATTGGAATTTGTTGATCCTAACGGGGAGTTTTCAACAACGAATTTAGTGCTTCGCGCTTCGAGTTTAGAATCTTATGAATCTCGTAATTGTAGAATCGCCGACAAAAGCCAAAACCATAAGTAAATTTCTCGGCAGCGAATATAAGGTGGAATCTTCATTCGGCCATGTCCGCGATCTCCCGAAAAGCAAGCTGGGAATTGATTTGGAAAATAATTTTGAGCCGCAATATATTATTCCCGTTAAAGCAAAAAAACGCGTTAACCAGTTAAAAAAGGACGCGGCTAAGGCAGACACGGTGATACTGGCAACCGATGAGGACCGCGAAGGAGAGGCCATTTCCTGGCATCTGATGAAAGCGCTGGATTTAAACGGCCAAGAAAACAAAACAAAAAGAATAGCTTTTCATGAAATTACCCAATCCGCCATTGAAGAAGCGCTTAAAAATCCCCGCCAACTGGACATAAATTTAGTGGACGCCCAGCAGGCAAGAAGAATCCTGGACCGATTAGTGGGATACAAGTTGTCTCCGTTTTTATGGGAAAAAATCATCAAGCGTCTTTCCGCCGGCCGGGTGCAATCTGTCGCGTTGCGATTAATATGCGAGCGCGAAGAAGAAATAAAAAAATTTAAACCGGAAGAATACTGGACGATTTCCGTCCTGCTTAAAAAATCAAAGGGTAAAGAAACTTTTATCGCAAATCTTTCAAAAATCAGCGATAAAACTCTTGATAAATTCGGCATTAAAACAAAAGAAAGCGCGGATAAAATCTCTGAGGATCTTAAAAAATCCGATTTCGCTGTTTTAAAAATCAATAAAGGAGAAACCAAAAAAAATCCTCCGGCGCCGTTTACCACAAGCACGCTACAGCAGGAAGGGTTTAAAAAATTAAGATTTTCCGCAAAGCAAACAATGCGCCTGGCGCAGAATTTATACGAAAACGGGCTCATAACTTATATGAGGACGGATTCTCTGAATCTTTCCAAAGAATCTTTATTTTCGGCAAAAAACTGGCTGGAAAAAAATTTGGGAGAAAAATACGCAATTAATGCTCCGAGATTTTTCAAAACAAAATCAAAGCTGGCTCAGGAAGCTCATGAAGCGATAAGGCCGACTGATTCTTTTCTTGCTCCGGAAAATTTCAAAGCTGAAAAGCAGGAAGAAAAGCTTTACGAGCTGATTTGGCGCAGATTTATGGCGTCTCAAATGCCCCAGGCTGTTTTTGACCAGACATCCGTTGATATTTCCGCGGTCGACAAAGACAAAACCGCGCAAAATTATACTTTCAGGGCAAATGGGAACGCTTTGAAATTTGACGGCTATTTGAAAATTTGGCCTTCAAAATTTGAAGAAAACAAATTGCCCGAACTTAAAGAAAATGAAAGGTTATCATTGGCAGAAACAATTCCGGCGCAGCATTTCACGGAATCGCCTCCGAGATACGACGAAGCGTCGCTGGTGAAAATTTTGGAAGAATACGGCATTGGCAGGCCTTCAACTTACGCGCCGATAATTTCCGTTATTCAAACGAGGAATTATGTCGTTAAAAACGACCAGCGCAGATTTGAACCGACTGACATCGGAATAATTGTTAATAAAATTTTAGTCGCTCATTTTCCTGAAATCGTTGACATCCAATTTACCGCAAAAATGGAGAGTGAGTTTGATGAAATCGCGGAAGGAAAAATAAAGTGGCAAAGCGTCATAAAAGAATTTTACGGCCCTTTTTCAAAAAATCTGGAGAAAAAATACGGCGAAGTTGAAAAACAGGAAATAATAACCGAAACAACGGACGAAGTTTGCGAAAAATGCGGAAGGCCGATGGTTGTAAAATACGGAAGATTCGGGAAATTTTTGGCCTGTTCCGGTTTTCCGGAATGCAAAAACGCCAAGAGGCTTTTAACCGAAGAGGAAAAAAATTTGGGCAAATGCCCTAAATGTGGACAAGGCGATATTGTCAAAAGACGCACTAAGCGGGGAAGATTTTTTTACGGATGCTTAAAATATCCCGACTGCGATTACGCAAGCTGGAAAAAACCGGGAATAGAAGAATAGCTGGTTCGTAAGCGAGGAAAAGCCGGAACAAAAAATAATAAGCCGCGATCTTGCAATCGCGGCTTTAAAATCGCCTCCCTTATTCTTTTTCTTTACGCATCTTTTTGATAGTTTCTATATTCTCCGCTATGGAGAATAGTTTGCTCCTCAGACCTCCCTTAATTGCCTCATCAACTTCCTTGAGGCAATCGATTATTTCGTCAATTTTCTTCAAGGACTTTTCCATCTGGATAAATGAATCTTCTATCACTATTTCCCTATCAATCTTCTTTAACATCTTTCTTCCCTCCTTTTTTTCCTTTTTTCCTTTATTTATTTCTTGAATTTTACTGATTTAATTATATCTATTAATTATTATTTTGTCAAGTGTTTGTGTACGCCCTGAAGTTAAAATTTTTAAATTATGGTTTTTAAACTTATAATCAGTGTATGGACAGAAAATCGGCAAAAGAACGGATTGAACACTTAAAAAAGGTTATCAATCATCACCGCTATCTTTACCACGTTTTAGACAAACAGGAAATTTCCGACGCGGCATTGGATTCCCTGAAAAAAGAGCTTTTTGATTTGGAACAGCAATATCCGGAATTTATAACGCCGGATTCTCCGACACAAAGGGTTGGCGGCCAGCCGTTAAAAAATTTTAAAAAAGTCAGGCATGAAACGCCGATGCTTTCATTCAACGACGCCTTTTCCGAACAGGATATAAATGATTGGCTCAAACGCGCGGAGAATTATCTTAGACATAAATTAACTTACGACTTATTTTACTGCGAGTTAAAGATTGACGGCCTTGCGATAGAGTTGGTGTATGAAAACGGAACCTTTGTTCAAGGCTCAACCCGTGGCGATGGATTGATCGGCGAAGACATCACTCAGAATTTAAAAACTATTGAAGCGATTCCGCTAAAATTATTGAATCCTGAAGAAGTTAAAAAAAATCTTAAACAATTTAACTTACGCCCTGCCCGTTTCGCCAAAGATTCAGCGAGGCGAGCGACTTACGACTTACAACCAAAAAGATTAGTTGTCCGAGGGGAAGTTTTTTTAAATAAAAAAACTTTTGAAAAAATAAACAAGGAAAACGAAAAACGCGGCGAGAAAATTTTCGCCAATCCGCGAAATATGGCTGCCGGCTCCGTGCGCCAGCTTGACCCGAAAATCACCGCGAACAGAAAATTGGATTCTTTTCAATACGCGACTGTTTCCGACTTGGGGCAAAAAAACCACGAAGAAGAACATAAAATTTTAAAAGCGTTCGGGTTTAAAACCAATCCGCACAACAAATTGGCAAAAAATCTTCAAGAAGTTTTTGAATTTAGAGATTACTGGGAAAAACGCCGCCAAATACTTCCTTATGAAATTGACGGCGCAGTGATTATTATCAACGATAATAAAATTTTTAACGCTTTAGGTGCTGTCGGTAAAGCGCCCCGCGGAACAATCGCTTATAAATTTTCCCCTAAAGAAGCGACGACGATAATCGAGAATATAAAAGTCCAGATTGGTCGCACGGGAACTCTCACTCCTGTAGCAATTTTAAAACCCGTTAATCTAACCGGAATAACAATCTCTCACGCAACGCTCCACAATTACGACCAGATAAAACGCCTTGGACTGAAAATCGGGGATACTGTTATCGTCAGCCGCGCCGGCGATGTCATTCCGCAAATTACAAGCGTTTTGAAAAATCTTCGCACGGGAAAAGAAAAAGAATTTCACATGCCAAAAACTTGTCCAATCGACGGATTAAAAATCATTCAGGAAGGCGCTTTTTATAGGTGTTCCAACCAAAATTGCGGCGCCAGAAACCGCCGCCAAATAGGTCATTTTGTCTCACGCGGTGCTTTTGATATCCAAGGCTTAGGCCCAAAAATAATTAATCGGTTTATTGACGAAGGGTTGATTTCTGACGCCACAGATATTTTTGATTTAAAAGAAGGTGACATCGCGACACTCGAACGCTTCGGAAAAAAATCCGCCGAAAACATAATTAAAGAAATTGAAACGCATAAAAAAATATCCTTGCCAAGGCTTATTTATTCTTTGGGAATTTTGCATGTCGGCGAAGAGACCGCCAACCTTCTTGCGAAGGAATTTCCAATTTCCCCGCCAAAGGCGTCGCCCATGGCGAACCTCGCCCAAACGGGCGGGAGGCTCGCTCGCCTCGTTCGACGCGAGTCGAAACGGGACACAGGCGGCAATTTCCAATTTCCAATTAAAAATTTAATTCAAAAATATCAAAAATTAACCTTAAAAGAGCTCCAAGAAATTCCCGACATCGGCCCGCAGGTAAGCAAAAGCATTTATGACTGGTTTCATAATGGCAGAAATATTAAATTTTTGGAAAAGTTTGATAAAGTCGGCGTGAAAATAGAAATATCCGCCCCCAGCTCGTCAAAAGGCGGAAAATTATCAGGCAAAACTTTTGTGTTCACCGGCGAACTTGAAAAAATGCCGCGCGACGAGGCCAAGGAAAAAGTCCGCGAGCTCAACGGGGATGTTTCAGAATCAGTGAGTAAAAAAACCGATTATGTGGTTGTCGGCGCCAGTCCCGGATCAAAATTAGAACGCGCCCAAAAATTAGGGATTAAAATTTTAAACGAGAAAGAATTCTTTAATTTAATTCAATAATCCCAATTAAAAATTAAACATCGCTTAAACAAAGGCTTTTTCTGGCTTGACAAAATATAGGATTGTATTTCTCCTTTTTTTGCCCTATATTTTAGATAAATTTATGGACTCCTCGGTTCAAAAACCCCAACTGAATAAATTGTTGGAAATTATTAAAACCAGGCAAAATCTTTCAGAAGGCAATAAATTGCTGATTAAAAAAGCTTATGAATTTTCTGAAAGAGCTCATTCCGGCCAGAAAAGAAAATCCGGCGACCCGTTTTTTATCCACCCCTACGAAGCGGCCCTGAAATTGGCCGAGTGGAATTTAGATGCTCCAACGATTGCCGCCGGCCTTCTTCATGACGTCATTGAAGACACGGAAAACTCTTTTGAAGACATAAAAAATAATTTCGGGGAAGAAATCGCGTTTTTGGTAAACGGCGTCACAAAATTGGGAAAACTAAAATATCGGGGAGAAAAAAAGGAAGACGCGAAATTAAAACATCGGGCTGAAAATCTTAGGAAAATGGTTTTGGCGATCAGCGAAGACTTGAGGGTGGTTTTTATTAAATTAGCCGATCGCCTTCATAATATAAAAACATTGAGCGCTCTTCCTGTTCAAAAACAAAAACGAATCGCTTTAGAAACTTCGGAAATTTACTCTCCCATAGCTTACAGATTGGGAATGCAAAGTTTGGCCGGAGAGTTGGAGGATTTGGCATTTCCGTATCTTCATCCTCAGGAATATAAATGGATAATAGAAAATATCGGGGATCGCTATGAAGAACAAGAAAAATATTTGGAAAAAGTAAAGTTGGTTGTTGAGGAAGCTCTTAAGAAAAATAATATCGTTCCGGTAAAAATAGATTCCCGCGCCAAAAGAATTTCTAGTTTGTATAAAAAATTATTGCGGTTTGATATGAACTTGGACCAAATATACGATCTTGTCGCAATGAGAATTGTGGTCAACACGGTGGAAGAATGCTATGCCGCGCTGGGAGTAATCCACCAGCTTTGGCCGCCGCTGCCCGGAAGAATAAAAGACTACATCGCGCTTCCGAAACCAAACGGCTATCAAAGCCTCCATACAACGGTTTTTTGCATTGATAATAAAATCGCGGAGATTCAGGTCAGGACTGTTAAAATGCACGAAGAGGCTGAAAACGGAATTGCCGCTCACTGGGCTTACACCCAGGCAAAAACCACTGATGGTTTTTTGGAAAGAAAACCGGTTTTTGCGGATAAAAAAGAGCTAAGATGGGTCCAGCAGTTAAGAAACTGGCAAAAAGACTTTACCAATTCCAAAGAATTTTTAAAGTCGTTAAAAATAGACTTTTTAAAAGACAGGGTTTTTGCCATCACGCCAAAGGGGGAAGCAATTGATTTGCCGTTAGGGTCAACGCCCGTTGATTTTGCCTATCAAATTCATACCCAAATCGGCGACCAGTGCGTGGGAGCGAAAATAAACAATAAAATTATGTCCTTGGACTATCAGATTCAGTCCGGCGACATGATTGAAATTCTGACTCAAAAAAGCAAAAGGCCGTCGGAATCGTGGCTTAAATTCGTAAAAACCGAGGGAGCCAAAAGAAGAATTAAAGTCGCTCTTAAAAAAGATTCTTCGGGGCTTTTAAAAAAACCGCGTCAAACAGAATTAAAAATTGCCGTCGTTGACAGAATCGGTCTTCTAAAAGATATTTCCGCGGTCGTTTCCCGGTCTCACATTAATATTTCAAATATTATTGTTTTAAAAACAAACGTTCTTCCTTTTATTAAAGTTGTGTGCGATGTTGGCGATAAAGAAAAAATAGAGAGGTTGATTTTGAAATTAAAAAATGTGGACGGAGTAAAAGAAATAAATTATCGATTGCTTTGATTTGCCGCAGGATGCTTTATCCCGCTCGGTTTTTTAGATTTAAATTTTTTTAAGTTCGGTTTTTAGATTTTTTTCAATTTCTTTTTTATCCAAAGAATCTGCTTTTGGCAGAACTGTTATTAAAATATCGCGGCCGGGCTGAAGATGAATTTTATTAACCTTAATAAAATTAAAAATTATTCTTTTGATTTGATTCCGCTTAGTCGCCTTGGAGGCGACTTTTTTGCTGATAATTACTCCGAAGCGGCCGAAAGAAAGAACGTTCGGCATCATCCTTATAATAAAATTTACAGACCGGGAAAACGTCTTGGGTTTTTTTAATAAGAAATTCCTAATTGGAAGTTTGTAATTTTTTGCCAGCATTTCCCGTCTGTCCCCGCCAATTAAATGGGGCTAAATAAATTACACGGCTATTCTTTTTCTTCCTCTTTGTCTTCTTCTTTTTAAAACCCTCTTTCCGCCCGACGTCCTAGAGCGCCTAAGAAAGCCGTGAGATTTTCTTCTCTTTCTTTTTTTGGGTTGATAAGTTATTGACATTAAAAGTAATCTTAATAGAGTTATAGTCAAAAAACAAGGCGTGATTTTATATAGGCCGTTAATTTGTTAAATTGGTTATCCACAAGTAATCCTCATCTTTATCACTTTTGGCGATTTGACTAATTGCCATTATAAAAAGAGAATAAGGGATAACAACTTAAGCTTTAAATAATCCTTAAATCTTTCTTAAATTAGATCGGGGTTGCGGATTATAAATCAAGATGGACACGGAAAAACTTTGGCAATCAATTTTAGCGGAATTAGAACTCCAAATTTCAAGGCCTAATTTTCTTACATGGTTTAAAAACAGCCGCTTAATTGATAAAACCTCCGAAGGGGAAGCAATTGTTGCCTTGGGAAATAATTTTGCCAAGGAATGGGTGGAAAATAAATACCATAAAGTTATTTTAGAAACTTTTATTTCTATGGATTCTTCCGTCAGGAAGGTCCGCTACACCGTTGTGCCGGCAATGTCGGAGCAAAAAATTGGCGTCAGTGAAACCAAGAAGCCCCAATTGCCGCAAACAATCTTTGAAGAATTTAAAGTTGATCCCGAAACAAATCTTCATCCAAAATATAATTTAAAATCTTTTATTGTCGGTTCTTCCAATGAACTGGCCTATGCCGCTTCTTCGGCGGTCATTAAAGACGTCGGGAGAAAATATAATCCGTTTTTTATTTACGGCGGCACCGGACTCGGGAAAACCCATCTCCTTCAGGCAATCGGCAATGAAATTAAAAATATCTACAAAAATAAAATAAAAGTAAGATATGTTCCTTCCGAGAAATTCGTTAACGATGTTGTTTCCGCGATTAGAAATAAAAGGATGGATGATGTAAAAGAAAAATACAGAAGCGTTGATGTTTTGATTGTTGACGACATCCAGTTTGTCGCAGGCAAAGAAAGAAGCGAAGAAGAATTTTTTCACACTTTTAATTCTTTATACGAGGACAATAAACAAATTGTTATTTCATCGGATCGGCCGCCCCAAGCGACTCCTGTTTTGGAAGAAAGGCTAAGGTCCCGATTCAGCGGCGGCATGATTGCGGACATTTCCTATCCCGATTATGAAATGCGCCTGGCGATTATCAAGACAAAGCTTCAGGAAAAAGGCGCCTTTTTGCCGGAAAACATCAGCCAGTTGATTGCTTCAAAAATTCAAAGAAATATCAGGGAATTAGAGGGTGTTTTGAATAAAATCATTTTTTATCAGGAGGTTAAGAACGTTGAGCTGACAAACGGCCTTATAGAAGAAATTATCAACAAAACCGTTAAACAGTCGTTTAAAAATATTACGCCTAATCAAATTATTCAGATTGTCGCCAATTTTTTTGAACTTACCGAAAAAGATCTCGTGGATCATTCCAGAAGAAAAGAGGTTATTGAGCCGCGCCAAATTACCATGTTCCTTTTAAAAGATTTATTGGGAATGTCTTATTCTGATATCGGGCATAAGCTGGGGAAAAGGGATCACACAACAGTAATCCATGCCTGTGAAAAAATGGGGATAAAGATTAATGATAATCAGGGAATAAATAATAAAATTATTTTAATCAAGGAAATAATCAACAATAAATAATAAATTATTAACAGGAAATCCACTATGTTTAATTTAAAAATATCCTTATACTAAATATTGATTTTATAGTTATCCACAAAAATCGATCCCCTAACTACTACTACAAATTATTAATTTAATATAAATAATAGTTATTAACATCTTATGGAATTAATTGTTTTAAAATCTAATTTAAAAGAAGGATTAAATATTCTCGGTAAAATCAGTTCTGAAAATTTAACACTGCCGATTTTAAGAAATTTTTTGATAGAAACAATTGATAATAAAATAAAATTATCATCAACTAATCTGGAAATAGCGATAACTAGTTTTGTGCCGGCAAAAGTAGTTAAAGACGGCGAACTTACTATCCCATTGGGTATTATTTCCACGATAATTAATAACATAGAAAACGAAAGAATAAATTTAGAAACAAAAGATTATAATTTATTAATAAAAACAGAAAATTATCAGGCAAAAATACAAGGAATTAAAAAAGAAGAATTTCCTATTGTTCCAAAAATAGAAAATAAAGAAGAATTTTTGGAAATTAACAATAAAATTTTAAAAGAGACGCTTTTATCTGTTATAAATGCGGCCCAAACATCGTCAATAAGGCCGGAATTAAACGGCGCGCTGTTTGATTTTCAAATGGGCTTGTTAAAAGTTGTCGCCACCGACAGTTTTAGATTGGCGGAAAAAACAATAAATAGCGATCAGTTCCAGTC
>CAYIEH010000018.1:0-12620 GCA_964362385.1 uncultured Candidatus Saccharibacteria bacterium | reverse complement strand
TAAATAATATTTTTCGCATAAATCTATTCTCTGCTATTAATTCAAAATGTAAATAACCTGCCCGCGTGCCGTCGGCCAAAGCCTATGGCGACGCGAGACCGAACAAACCGAAATTTTGGCAAATATTTATCAAATGTAATATATTACGAAAATTTCGGAACGGCTTTGGCAGGCGGGTCAAAATGTCATTTTGATTTTTGATTTTTTAATTTTGCATTATAATGCCCCGCCAACGGCGTGGGTAGAATTTATAAATTTCAATAATTTATTTTTAAATAATAGAATAAATATAAAAAAATATCAACCGCACGCAAAACCGCCCAGGACATTATCCGAGCGGCCTTTTTTACTGTTTTCTTCTACTAGCGGCTAATCACTAATGGCCATTATTTAAGAAACCCGACAATCAACAACGCCACGATATTAATTACTTTTATAAGCGGATTTATCGCCGGGCCGACTGTGTCTTTATAAGGATCGCCGACAGTATCACCGGTAACCGCGGCCTTATGCGCGTCAGAACCTTTGCCTCCAAAATTTCCTTCTTCAATATATTTTTTGGCATTGTCCCAGGCGCCGCCAGCAGTCGTCATTGAAATCGCCACGAAAAGTCCGGAAATTATGGAGCCGATCAAAAATCCCCCCAAAGCTTTGCCGCCCAATATAATTCCGATTGCCAAAACCGAAACTACGGGAATTAAAGCCGGAATAATCATTTCTCTAAGCGCGGCTCTGGTAACAATATCAACGCATTGGGCATAATCCGGCTTGGCAGTTTTTTCCATAATCCCGGGAATTTCTCTGAATTGCCTTCTTACTTCTCCAACCACTGCTCCTGCGGCGCGGCCCACTGCCTTAAGCCCCAACGATCCAAAAAGATAAGGAATACCCGCGCCGATAAACAGCCCTACAATAATATAAGGATCGCTTAAATCAAAAGTAATGCCCTGAATAAAACCGGCGAGTTCTTGGGAATAGGCGGCGAACAACACCAAAGCGGCGAGACCGGCTGAAGCAATGGCGTATCCTTTGGTAATCGCTTTTGTGGTATTCCCGACTGCATCAAGAGCGTCAGTAACTTGTCTTATCTCTTTCGGCTGTCCGCTCATCTCCGCAATGCCGCCGGCATTGTCAGTAATCGGGCCGAAAGAATCAATGGCGATAATCATGCCCGCGGCTGAAAGCATTGCCAAAACCGCAATCGCGATTCCGAAAATTCCGGCCAGCCAAAAACTGGTTAAAACTCCGACGCTGATTAAAATAATCGGCAAAAAAGTTGCTTCCATTCCCACTGACAAGCCGATAATAATATTGGTGGCATGTCCCGATTTTGAAGCCTCAACAATTGATTTCACGGGCCTGAATTTTTTAGAGGTGTAATAATCGGTAATCACGACCATTAGAGCCGCCACTGCCAAACCGACCAAAGCGCTAAGATAAAAACTTAAATATTTTTCATTAAAATAATATTTGGTCACCCAGTAAAACAAAATCATTGAGACAATTAAGGAAGCGAAAATTCCTTTGTAAAGCGCTCCCATAATATTTGCTCCGTATGAAGTCTGCTGCGTTCCGCTCTTTAGCCGGACAAAAAAACTTCCAATAACAGACGCGATAATCGCCGTTCCCGCCAAAGCCAGCGGAAAATCAACTCCCAATGAACCGATAGTCAGCACTCCGAGCAAAATCGCGGCAATTAAAGTAACGGCGTAAGTTTCAAAAAGGTCCGCCGCCATGCCGGCGCAGTCGCCGACATTGTCTCCGACATTGTCGGCAATGACTGCCGGATTTCTGGGATCGTCTTCGGGAATTCCAGCTTCAACTTTTCCGACCAAGTCAGCGCCGACATCAGCCGCTTTGGTGAAAATGCCGCCGCCAAGCCGGGCAAAAACAGAAATCAAGCTCGCGCCGAATCCCAAAGATACGAGAGCCTTAAGATCGTGAGTTAAAAAATAAAATCCGCTTACCGCAAGCAAAGCCAGAGCAACCACCAAAAAGCCGGTAACCGAGCCAGCTCTAAAAGCCAATGAAAGCGCCGATGCCAATCCCTTTTTCGCCGATTCAGTGGTTCGGGCATTAGAACGTATTGAAATGTTCATGCCAATGTAGCCGGCGAGCGCCGAAAAAATCGCGCCGACTAAAAATCCGATTACGGACAATCCGCCAAAAAACAAAAAAATCAGAATTACTAAAATTAAAGCTATAAGAGCCACGCTTCTGTACTGGCGATTTAAATAAGCCATGGCGCCGGTTCTAATGGCGCCGGAAATTTCTTTCATTTTCTCGTCTCCTTCCGGCTGTTTTTTCAGCCAAAAAACAATAAAGACGCTATATAAAATCGCGACTAAAGCGGGAATAAAAGTGAAATAATAAATGTTCATTTTAAAATTTTACTCGCCTTCTTCTTGCTTTTCAATTTGCTTTTTTTCTATCTCTATTTGTTTTTCTTCTTCGGTTCCCGCAATGCCTCCTTCCTGCACATCGTTAGGCCGAGCTTGCGAACGAATATCAATTTTCCAGCCGGTTAGTTTTGCGGCTAATCTGGCGTTTTGGCCGTCTTTTCCGATTGCCAGACTTAACTGGTCTTCGGGCACCAAAACTCTTGCTTCGCGCCTTGGCAGAATTTCAACCTCTCTCACTTTTGCGGGAGACAGCGACGCGGCGATAAATTTTGCCGGGTCCTCGTGCCATTCAATAATGTCTATTTTTTCGTTTCCCAATTCATTGGTAACCGCCATCACTCTGGTTCCTCTTTGGCCGACGCAGGCGCCGATTGGATCAATATTTTCTTCCTTGGCGGCAACCGCGAATTTCGTCCGGCTGCCGACTTCTCTGGCAACCGCTTTTATTTCTACCAAGCCTTCGGCAATTTCAGGCACTTCCAATTCAAAAAGTTTGCTGACAAATTTCGGATGGGATCTTGATAAAATAATTCCCGGCCTTCTGCCTTCTTCGTCCTGAACCGCTACAATATAAAATCTTAACCTTTCTCCGATCTTATAATACTCGCCCGGAATAGTTTCATTAAAAAACATCATTCCTATCGCCCTGCCCAAATCAATATAGACGTTGCCTCTTTCAATTCTCTGAACCACTCCGCTGATAATTTGGCCTTCTTTGTCCTGAAATTCTTGTTTAATGGAATCTCTTTCTGCTTCGCGGATTTTTTGTAAAATTACCTGTTTCGCGGTTTGAGCCGCAATTCTGCCGAAATCATGATGCTCTTCCAAGGGAAATATTAATTCTTCGCCGAGTTGAACATCGGGTTTAATCTCTTTGGCTTCTTCCATTAAAATATGCCTATCAGGATTGTATCGGGGAAGAACATCTTCGTCGCTTGCAGTCCTGCCTGCCAAAGCTTCGGCCGCCGGCTTGGCAGAAGTGATTCCGTTTTCTTTCGGCTCTTCTTCCATATCAACGATTGTTTTATCAACCACTATTTTCACTTTCCAAAAATTTACACTGCCGCTTCTGGGATCCAGTTTTGCTTTAACGATTTCTCCTTTTTTGCAATATTCTTTTTTATAAGCGGCGGCAACCGCTAATTCAACGGCTTCTAAAACCCGCTCTTCTTCAAGTCCCTTTTCCTCGGCAATCTGCTTGATTGCCCAATTTAATGATTTAAGATCAAACATGCCAATTTTATTTGCGAGCAAAGCGAGTAATTATAAAATTGAGCACCCCGCCTTCTATGCCCGCGGCCTTTAATATAACTTGATTTGATTGTCTAATTATTTTATTCATATTTTACTTTACACCCCCGCGCTTAGAAGGCGGGGTAAGGGTTTTGTCTATGAATTTAGTTCGCCTACGGCTTCAAAATTTATATAAAGCCCTTTATAAATAAAACCCGCGACTGCGGATTTCTGTTAAAAAGTATATGAAACGTTAATCAAAAAGTCAAGGGGTTTTATAAAAGAAGGCAGGAAAAATTTCCTGCCCCAAAACTTCAAAAATTAAAAATTTTTTGGTTGTTGGCCGCCGTAATGGCGATCGCCAAAGCGTCAAAAACGTCGTCAGGTCCTTTAATTTCGCCTGTTTTCAAAATTAACTTCACCATTTTCGCCACCGCTTTTTTGTCGGCATTGCCATAACCGGTTATATTTAATTTCACCTCGGAGGGAGCGTATTCAACAATCGTAATTTTTTGCTTCCGCGTCAGAAAAATAATAATTCCCCTTGATTGGGCGACTTCCAGACCGGTTTTTATGTTTTTTACAAAATACAATTTTTCAATCGCCGCCAAGTCCGGCTTTTCTTTTTTTAAAAGCTGTTCGTAAGATTTTGCCAATTCCAAAAGCCGCTCTTCTTTGTCAGAAGATTTTATTTTCAATAAACCGCTTTTGATAAATTTTAAATCAGAACCAACGCGCAACGAGCCTGTTGAACTGCCATGCAAAGAACCAGCCGAACTGCCAGTTTCAATAATTCCATAACCTATTCTGGTACTCCCGGGATCAATGCCTAAAATTCGCATATAATTTCTAATTTATAATTCCTAATTAAATTTTAAATTTACCCCTTTGGACATTAAATAATTTTATTAGAAATTAGATATTAGCTACTTGATATTTGTTATCACTGCCTGCACATCGTCATGGTCGTCCAACGCCTCAATTAGCTGCTCCAATTTCTGCTTTCCTTCCTCGGAAATTTGCTGCGGAAACTTTGAATACCAATTACTTTCGCCGCTTGATATAAAATTTCTGCGTAAGTCCGCGCCTACCTCGCCATCGGCTTGGGTCGTTCTGCGTTGATCTGCGTTTTGGGCGAATGCCCAAAGGACGCTACCCTGATCAGCCCATTTGGCTTTATGGTCTTTCAGAATTTTTTTGACTTCGCTGACGGTCCGATTCCTGCTGTCTGTAATCGCTTCAATTAAAATCGCCGCGCCTTCCGGACCATAAGCTTCAATCAATAATTCTTCCAAATTTTCAGCGGCTTCCGAAGCCCGCTTAATTGCCCTGTCAATATTATCCTGCGGAACCTGGCTTTCTTTCGCTTTGTCAATCGCAGCCCTTAAAATCGGATTAAACTGGGGATTGGGTTCGGTTTTCGCGACAATGGAAATCGCCTTCAATAATTTTGAAAAAATCTGCCCCCGCTTCTTGTCCGTTATTTCTTTTTTGCGCTTTATCCCAGCCCAATGAGAATGACCAGCCATAAAATAATAAGAATATGATAACTGAAAAAAATATTTTTTAAAATAAGAAGACCACATAACGCTGCGCGTTATGTGGTCTTGGAATTTCTTCACATAATACTAATAAGTGCCTTGTATTTTCATAGTTTGACATCGTAGTTCAGGAAACGGATTCTGCTCTATTCCTTTCGCCGCCAGCTTGTCTCCGAGATGGATACAGTGCAAGGGGCACTCGCTTTTTTTGCAATCAACGCATTCTTTTGGCTCTTTAATTTGGAAGTCGCTGTTTGGCCTTTGCCAAAGCCCTCCATCTTCGTCGCGGAAAGACGAAGATCCGCTACGCACTTTTGTTACTATTCCGATTTGACTCCAACCCGGATTTCCCACGACAACACAAACGCGTTGCCCAACCTCCAATGGCTTTCCATTTCTATCTTTTGCCACAATTTTCATTATTACACCCCTTTTCTGATAGTCGATTTTTAAAATCTGATCTTTACCGCGACTCTTGAGTTATTGTTTTTCTTTTTATACCGGCATTCTCTAAAACACTTGGTCGATTCACTGCAAGCGTCAAAACCTTCAATCCAAACTTCTTTATTTTCCCCTTCCGGACATTTTTGCTTTGTCGCCACTCCCATAGCTTGCCTCCCTTTGTCTATCTTCCTTTAAAATCCCGAAATAATCAGTTTTTAATGATTCCTCTTCAAACTCAAACATTTTTCCTCCCTTCTTTTTTGATTTATATTAAGAAAATATCCCGTTAAGAACTTCTAAAAATTTAATAGTTTTTTATATTTTTGTCAATTCCGGTTTATTTCTACGCTGTCGCCGATTTTAATATCGTTCTTTTTTGCGAATCCCGCGTTTGTTTCCAAAACATACATTGACGGAGCCGCGGAATTATAGCTCGGACACATTAATTTAGTTTCCGGGCACGGCTCAAAATTTTCCTTAATGTCAACGATTTTTCTTTCAGGGCTGTCTTTTGATATAAAAATTATGTCTAACGGGATTTTGGTGTTTTTCATCCAAAAAGACCTTATTCTTTCATCGGGAAAAACAAAAAGCATTCCCGAATCTTTTGATAAAAATTCCCGAAACATCAGCCCCTTTACCCATTGATAAGGAGCGGTCGCCAGTTCAACTTTTATTTTCAAATTCTGATTCGGAAAATAAATGACATTGCCGATTTTTTTTCGGGAGATAAAAAATTCGGGATAAGTCAAAAACAAAGCCGCTGCCATAAAAACCGCAACGATAAAAATTATCGCGAAAATTAACGATTTTTTGATTTTAGTTTTCATATATTTCAAAATATCAAAATTGCCCCTTAATGCCAAAAACTGATTTCTTGCTAATGTTAAAAATTATTTATATACTAAATTCAGATTTTTTGACAATAGGATATTTTAGGACAAAAAACGCGACAAAAACAATAAAGACAGAAGGAGGTTTTTATGATTCCGGAACACCTGATAGGAAGGATTTTAATATACATTAACAGGAGAAGATATGTTGGTCGGATATTCAAGCCCGACTATTGTTATTACGTATCGTACGGCTTCACATTAAGAACAAAAGGAAACACCCAACCCCTGAATATTGTTTTAGAAATTTTTCCCGTTGGCGGAAAAACCAATCTTAAGATTTTTGCTTCTCCGAAGAATGGAAAGGTGGTTATTTATAACCTAATAATTCCAAATGACGAAGGCCAGAAAATTCAGGGAAAATATCCAATAACCTCCAATAATCTGCCCGCTACTGCCGGCTATTGCGTTTTCGAGTCAGAAAAAAATTAAAAAGATTTAGAATCAATTGCCTTGGCTGATAGCCGAGGCAATTTTTATAAGTGAAGTACACTTTTATAGACGATATTAGAACCTCTCTAAAGACGCTAGTTGCGCCCTAGAAAGTTGTTAGACGCTGGTAGAAAGTAAAAAGCCCGACGACATTGATACTTGTCATCGAGCTTGTAACGGACTTTTAGATTTTTAGCTAGCTAGTTTCTCCATATCAAGGTTCTTGCATATTTCATCAAGCTTTGCGCAATCGGAATTTATGTGAGTGTCGCAATCGGAACAACTATAAACGCCATTTTTAAGCACCATCGGCTTGCTGCAGTCAGGACAAAGTACGTTTGTGTTCGGTTGAACATTTTTCTGCAACTTTGAATCGTTGAGGTTGATTATCTCTTTTATTCTTCTGACATGAGTTTCGTAGCAATCACACTCAAGAAATTTGTTGTAGTAGGTAATGTATATTGCCTCTGCTTTCTCGATACTGGGAGCGCAAGTGGTGCATAATACGTGCATGTGTCCATCATTAAATACTGATGGAGTTCTAAAATGATTGATTTCCCAAAAACGTTCTCCTCTCCTGATAAGTCGTCCGCATTCTTCGCAAATAAACTTTCTCAATAGCGTCAGGTGATTCTCTATCCCTAATTCGTTCACAAATACGTTGCGTATACTCATTTTCTCGTCCTCCTTTTGGATTTTTAGTCTTTTTCTTGGATTTTTTAGTCTTTTTCAATGACCTAAACCCAATTATACACCACTAAATAAAAATGTCAAGCTTCCGTTAGAATCTCTATCGAATCGTTAAAATTCCTTTTCTTTTTCAGAAGATTTATTTTTCGTTGCTCAAAAAACTTCCCCTTCTCTATACGGGGAATAGAACGATGTTAGAACCTCCGGACTATCTGAAATAGAAATGACGCCTGACGTGCGAGAGCGCAAAAAAGTCTTATTCTGTGCGAGTGCCGGGACTCCCCGCCTGCAATGCCTTCGGCATAGCCGATGGCGGGTAAGGAACCTGGAACTGCAGAGGTACCGCGCCCGACTTCGCCTTAACTGAATTGGGCACACCAGGACTCGAACCTGGAACCGCAGAGGTATAAGCTCTGTGCTCTGCCATTGAGCTATGTGCCCATATTGACGAAATCAAGGCGGATAAAACAATTATAATTAAAACTTCCTGATTTTCAACCAAAACAAAATCCGGGCGATGGCCCGGATTAATCGTCAGTTGTCAGTAGTTTGTCGTTTGTCGTCAGTCAACCCTATACCATAACCTGCTTCAGTTTTAATTGCTTTGTCATTTTTTCAAACTCCTCCCTTTCTATTTCTTCTTTTTCCATTAATTTTTTCGCAATTACCCCAAGGGCGTCTTTTCTTGAAGAAATTATTTTTTTCGCCGCCACATATCCCCTGTTGATAAAATTTTTCACTTCTTTGTCAATTTCCGCAGCCGATTTTTCCGAATAATTTTTTTCAGTTGAAATCTCCCTGCCCAAGAAAATCATTTCCTGGGTTTTTCCGAAAGTGATGGGTCCCAATTTTTCGCTCATCCCGTATTTGGTCACTAATTTTCGCGCCAGTTCCGAAGCGTTCTGAAGATCGTTGGAGGCGCCGGTGGAAACATCTTTGAGCGTCAATTCTTCCGCGACATAACCTCCCATCATTGTCGCCAAATCCGCCAAAAACTGGGCTTTGGTTCTTATAAATTTTTCTTCTATGGGAAGCTTCAGGGTATATCCGCCCGTAGGGCCGCGCGACACAATGGAAATTTTATGAACCGGATCGGCGTTTTTTAAACTTGCGGTTACGAGCGCGTGTCCCGCTTCATGATACGCGGTAACTTCTTTTTCTTTTTGCGACAAAACCCGGCTTCGGCGTTCCGGCCCGAGCAGAACTTTTTCAATCGCTTCGTATAAATTCTTTTGGATGATTTCTTTTTGGTTATGGCGCGCGGCCAAGATAGCGGCTTCGTTCATTATATTTTCCAAATCAGCGCCTGAAAATCCCGGTGTCCTGATGGCAATCTGGCGCAAATCAACGTCTTTGGAAAACGGCTTTCCGCGGCTGTGGATTTTTAAAATCTCCTCGCGCTCGTCTATATTGGGCATATCAAGTAAAACCCTTCTGTCAAATCTCCCGGGGCGAAGAAGCGCTGAGTCCAAAATATCCGGCCGATTTGTGGCGGCCAAAACTATGACATTGGTGTCTTTATCAAAGCCGTCCATTTCAACCAAAATCTGGTTTAAGGTCTGCTCCCGCTCATCATGGCCGCCTCCAAGTCCCGCGCCCCGCTCCCTGCCAACCGCGTCAATTTCATCAATAAATAAAATTGCCGGCGCTGATTTTTTGGCAGTGGCAAAAGCGTCTCTGGTGCGGGCGGCGCCGATTCCGACAAACAACTCCACGAATTCCGAAGCTGAAATATGGAAAAAAGGAACATTCGCTTCTCCGGCAACGGCCCGGGCAAGCAAAGTTTTGCCGGTTCCCGGCGCGCCGTATAAAATCACGCCTCTTGGAATTTTCGCGCCCATACTCTGATATTTTTTCGGGCTTTTCAAAAAATCAACAACCTCCATCAATTCCTGCTTGGCTTCTTTTAATCCCGCGACGTCGCCAAAGGTCACCCGGTTTTTAAAAGAAGAAAATAGTTTGATATTCGCCCGCGAAAAAGTGAACGCCTGGTTAACTCCGCCTTTGGCTTGCCGAAACATCAGCCAGAAAAAAACGCCAATGATAATGAGCGGCAAAATTGACGGAATTAAAATGCCAAGCCAAAACTTCAACCCCGATTGTTCCTCCACCGCAAAGCCGGCTTTTTGAAGAGCGTCTTGATTAACGCCGTAATTTTTCAAAGTTTCACTCAAACCGGTCTCGGTTTCTTTTTTGGAAACGGCTTTTTCTCCGTTTTTTAATTCCAGATTCAAATCGTTTCCGTTAACAATAATTTTTGAAACCTCGTTGTTGTTTATTTTGGAAACCACCTGGTCAATGCTTAAAACAGCCGGCGCTTTTTGCTCTTTGTAAGAAACCGAAAAAATAAACGCCAGAATCAATAAGACGACAATCGCCCAAAAAATATTTTTTGATAAAGATTTCATAAGTGTTCAATTAAAATTTAAATTAATGATATATTAATTATAATATTTAAAATCACAAAGTAAAGAGTTAAAATTACGCTAATGCCAATTTATAAAACCAAAAATGAAGCATTCTTTAAAAAATGGACTCCTGAAATGGCTTATGTTTTAGGGTTTTTTACCGCCGACGGCACAATAGATAGCTTATCTTTATATAATTTCATGTACAAAAATATGGATAATTTTTTATTTTTATCCCGTAAAAAGAAAATATTTGAAAAGTATTTCAAAATTGTCTAATATAACCTTGTCTTTAATGGGCCGGTGGAGCAGCCTGGAGTGCTCGGCTCCCTGTCACGGAGCAGATCGAGGGTTCAAATCCCTTCCGGCCCGCAATCCTTCGCTAAAGCTACGGAATTGCTAGCATAATCCTTTAGTAAAGATATAATTACTTACTGTGTATTACACTTATATATTGTTAAATAATAAAAAACATAAATTTTATTTTGGATCGGCAAAAGATTAATTCCGGTAGCTTTAAAGAAGGATTTTATGATCGGAAGAAAAAGTAGTCCGAAGACAAAGTCGTAGGATACCTTCCGGCCCGCCAGATTGAGGAACGTCGGAGACAAAATACTGAGATTAAAAGATCGAATGTAAGCACGAATGTGCCAGATTGCCATAGTAATAAAATTCCCGCCTAAGTCTTGGGCGGGAATTCTTTTTCCGTTATCTGACAGCTCTTATCAACGCTTTTAGCTTCTCCGAATCAAAATTATAAAAATCCTTACTGATTGAAGTTGCCACCAGAAAACAATCCGCGTATGGCAGAAATTCTTTTACATTTTCAGAAGTTATTCCGCTGGCTATTGCCAACGGAAAATCCCGGGAAAGCGTTGTTTTCATTATTTTTATCTTCATAATGTCCGGCGGCGATCCTGTTTTGGGACCACTCGTAACCACCACGTCCATAAAATTCTTTGAAACTTCGGCGACAAGCCGCAGTTTCGGAAAAGGAACTTTATTTTGGTATTTGAATGCCACGCCCCCGAAATACAGCCCTTCCCATTTAAGTTCTGCCTTGATTTTTAAAACATCTCTTGCGCATTCACTAGCGCCTCCTAAATCAATGCCGGCATTGTCTGACCATACGCCAGAAACACCAAAAGGCAGCTCTGAAAAAACGATTTCAACAGACAGGCCCAAACAATTTATTCCTATCCACTCCTTTTCGTATCTTTTCCGCACCTCCTGATATATCTCATTTAAAGTAATTGGAGAAACATTATGGTTTATAAGAAATATCCCGTCTGCGCCGCAGTCAAAAGCAACATTGGCGTTTTCCACAGCCTGACTTTTATCCTTGACGTGAATGACCGGCAACACCGTATGCTCTTTTTTAAATACCGACTTAAATCTGTTTGTTTTCAATTATCCGTCCTCCTTTTCTTTTATAAATGTATCTGACCGAAGGTTATCCCTAATTTAAAAATAATTCAACCCTGTTAGAAGTCTGCCAAGGATAATATCTCGCGTTTTCAAGAATTACATTCTTAGGGCTGAAATCAAGACAAGAAGCATAGAAAAATAATTTTTTGAAATTATTTTTCTCAAGAACTTCTAACGGGGTCAACCCTGCCGCTAAAAATAAAATTCATACAAACTAAAAACTCCCGAACAGGGGAGTTTTTAGTTTTTGCGTAATTTGTCGTCTTATCAAAGAATTTCCATTTGAGCTGTTTGCTTGCCGAAATTCTTTGCCTGTTCTTTACCTTCAAACCAAATATCAACCCATTTTTTACCGTCGTATCTGTGGTTCATCCTGTCTTCCACCACAAAAACTTTGTCTCCAAAAAGAGACGGCA
This sequence comes from uncultured Candidatus Saccharibacteria bacterium, assembly GCA_964362385.1. Classification (GTDB taxonomy): domain Bacteria; phylum Patescibacteriota; class Minisyncoccia; order UBA6257; family UBA9933; genus CAYIEH01. The sequence goes on along the minus strand of CAYIEH010000018.1, from coordinate 733 downwards.
ATCTGAATTTGGTGTCAAACGGCAAAAAGTTGCTTGCCGCAACGCCGGGTCGGACAAAAGACCCTGAAGCCGTGATAAAAAGCGTGTCGTTGGTTTCATCAATAGCGCTGGAATAACCGGTTACTGTAACACTGACAAATTCCTTGGGCTCTTGAGACTGACCTGACGCGACTGGCTCTTCATCAAACGAAGATTTCGCCAAAACCGCTCCTTCCAAAACCCTGATATCGCCTATTGAATTATTAATAAGAGAATTGTTGCTGTCTAAGGAGTTGAAAGACGGGGTTGCCAAAGAAAGACCTCTTACTGCAAAAATCAGGTTTATCCCTGCCAAAGCAAAAATAACCACGAAACGTTTACTGCTTTCCATATGATTTGTGTTTAAATTTGACCTTTTGCCGTGCCTAGCCAGCCTCGTATACCCAAAGCGGCTCAGTAGGCAACCTAAAACCCCCTTTCGGGGATTATGAAATAATAATACGGAGGATTAGTCTTATGTCAATAGAGTTATCCCCATCTCAAAACCCAGGATTATTCAAAAAGCCGCATAAAATCTATCTTTTTTAAGACTATATGGCTAAAAACCCCTGATTTTTCTATGATTTTTCTAGCCTAAATGAAGTTTTAACGAAAAAGTCCTTATTTAAAGCGGGTTTTTGGATTAATGAGCTTCCCGCTTTTCTGGTGCAGTATTCTTGAATTAGTCCGAACGCATTTTTCCGAAAAAATCCCC
>CAYIEH010000017.1:0-12826 GCA_964362385.1 uncultured Candidatus Saccharibacteria bacterium | reverse complement strand
CACCACGCTCCGATAAATTTTAGCAAGTACAATAAAAACTCGCCCCCGTTTAAGTATTTTATAAAACTTAATTTTTACTATTATCAAACCCGTTCATCAAGCCATTAAACTTCTGATTTAAATCATTTATTGATTTTGCTTCGCTATTAATCTTATCAACCAATTCAATTACTCTTTCATGAGAATTTCCCTTGCCCAGAAGTTTTTCCCTTAAAACTTCCAAAAGCTGGTTAAGATAATCGTTGTAAGTAATCAATCGGCTTATCAATGTGGTTTCCACGCTTACCGCTTCAAGCGCCGTTCTTGCCGAAGAATCCGGATAAATTTTCGGGGTCGCTCTTGTCATTGCTTCCAGATAAGACGATAACGTTATCGCTTCTTTGCGGATTTCGCGATTTTTATCCAGTTCTTCAATTATTAAATTAAGCGCATCGGTGTATTTTTCCTGATTGCTCAAGACGGAAATCTCTTTGATTCTTTCGGCTGAATCGCTTGAGGCAGAAACAATCTTCTGCGCAACCGCAGAAGCTTCCTGCCTGGCCGTCAAAAATTCTCCCGGGATATTTTTCGTTTTTATAAACAGAAATCTCCCGATAAAATAGGAAAATAAAATTATCAGTAAAAAAAATATAAAAATCCTTATTTTGCGCGGAATTTTAAAATAAATGTCTCGCAGCATTAAAATATATTTAAAATCATTTTTGGTCAAAAAGCAACTGCCGACGCGGGTGTTTGCTAAAATCTTTTTTTTAAAATAAAATCAACTAATGAACGTTTTTGACACTCTGTCGCAGAAAAAAATCGGGCTAAAAAAACCGAAAAGCGGCGGAATTAAACTTTTTGTCTGCGGGCCGACGGTCTATGATTATTCCCATATCGGCCACGCAAGAACTTATATTGTTTTTGACTCTTTTGTCAAATATCTCCGCTCCGCCGGTTATAAAGTTTTTTATCTTCAAAATATCACCGATATTGACGATAAAATAATAAATAGGGCGAAAGAAAATAAAACCAATCCCTTCAGCTTGGCGGAAAAATTTAAAAAAGAATATTTTAAAGATTTAAAAAGTTTAAAAATAACTTCTGTCAATAAATACGCCGAAGCCGGAAAATTTATTCCGCAAATCGTCAGTCAGATAAAACGGCTCATTAAAAAAGGCCACGCTTATAAAATAGAAAATGACGGTTATTATTTTAATGTTTCAACATTTTCCGATTACGGAAAGCTTTCAAAAAGAACCAGCGGGCAGGCCGAAGACGCAATTTCAAGAATTGACGAGGGTATCGGCAAAAAAAATAAAGCGGATTTTTGTCTGTGGAAATTTTACAAAGACGGCGAACCGTTCTGGAATACTTCTTTGGGCAAGGGCAGGCCGGGCTGGCACATTGAAGACACCGCGATAACTGAAAAATATTTCGGACCGCAATACGATATTCACGGCGGCGGAATAGACTTGAAATTTCCGCATCATGAAGCGGAAATCGCCCAGCAAGAAGCCGCCTCGGGTAAAAAACCTCTTGTAAAAATCTGGATGCACACCGGCTTTCTGCTGGTTAATGGAGAAAAAATGTCCAAAAGCTCGGGTAATTTCATAACCATCAGAGATTTCCTAAAAAAATATCCGCGGAAAATTTTGCGGCTGATGATTTTGTCCAACCATTATCGTTCTCCTTTCAATTACACGGACGATTTGGCTCTGCAAACCGAAGAATCTTTAAAGACAATTTCTGAATTTCTGGAAAAATTGGAGTTCGTTAAAAATAAAGGAAATGAAAAATCAAAAACAAAAGCGAGTCTGAAAAAATACGAAAAAGAATTTAACAAGACCCTTGAAGATGATTTCAACACGCCTAAGGCGCTGGCGATTATTTTTAACCTGATTTCTTCAACGCAAAAAGATATCTGGAATCTTTCGCCAAAAAACGCCGCCATCATAGCTCAATTCATCAAAAAACAGCTTAACGTCTTTGAAATTGAGCTAAAACCAGTAAAAATACCTTCAAAAATTGGGCAGCTGGCGAAAAACAGGGAGAAATTCAGGATTAATAAACACTTTATCCAGTCCGATCAATTGCGCAATCAAATAGAAGTGTTAGGATACAAAATAGAGGATACTCCTTTCGGGCCGTTTGTCCGAAAATCCTGACCTTCTATGACTAAACCTAAATTAAAACTCACGCCCCAAGATATTGAAGCGGAGAAATCTGTTTTGGGCGCCATGATGCTTGATAAAAACGCCGTGATAAAAGTGGCGGATTTAATAACTCCGGAAGATTTTTACCAGCCGGCTAATCAAAAAATTTACGAAGCGATTCTTGATCTTTTCCAAAAAATAGAGCCGATAGACATTCTGACGGTTACAACAAAACTAAAGGACAAAAACCAACTTGCTGAAATCGGAGGTTCTTCTTACCTTTCGGATTTGATAAATTCAGTTCCCTCTTCCGCCCATATCGCGCATTACGCCAATATCGTGCGGCAGAAAAAAGTTTTAAGAGACCTTCTGGAAACTTCCGCGGAAATCAGCGAAGAAATTTTCAACAGTCCCGAAAGCACCGAAATTCTTCTTGATAAAATAGAACAAAGAATTTTTTCCATAGATCAAAAATCAAAAACTCTGTCATTTTCCCAGATCAAAGAACATCTGAAGGAAGCGTATGAAAGAATTGAAAAAATTCATCAGGGCAAAAACGAATTGCGCGGCGTGCCCACCGGTTTTGACGAATTAGACCATTATCTTTCCGGACTCCAAAAATCGGATTTGATAATTTTGGGCGCCAGGCCTTCTATGGGTAAAACCGCCCTTATTCTTGATATCGCCAGGAACGCGTCCAGGCAAGGAAATTCAGTCGGCGTTTTTTCTCTGGAAATGTCCAAAGAACAAATCATCGACCGCTTTATCGCCGCGGAAGCCCAGGTGGCTTTATGGAGACTGCGAACCGGAAGATTAAACGACGAAATAGAGTTCCAGATGATTCAGGAATCTTTGGACCGCCTTTCAAAAATGCCGATTTTTATTGATGACACTCCTTCGCCGAACGTCCTGCAAATCCGTTCAATGGCGCGAAGACTCCAGATGGAACACTCGTTGAGCCTGATTATTATTGATTATGTCCAGCTTATCACGCCGATGCGGCACTCCGAAAATATCGTCCAGCAATTCACTGAAATCAGTCACGGCTTAAAGTCGCTGGCGAGGGAATTAAACACTCCGGTTTTGGCAATTTCCCAATTAAGCCGCGCCGTTGACCAAAGAGAAATTAAAATCCCCCGCCTTTCCGATTTGAGAGAAACCGGAAGCTGGGAACAAGACGCCGATGTGGTTCTTTTCATCTACCGCAAAGACCGGGACAAATTAAATCCGACTCTGGAAGAACAAAACACCGCGGAAATTATCATCTCAAAACACAGAAACGGCCCTCTTGGCACTGTGCAGTTGAAATTTGACCCGGAAAAAGTGTCCTTTAAACAACTTGATAAAATTCATTCAAGTGAATATCAATCTTTTTAAACGACGCCCCGCTTTCTAAGCAATAAGAAAAATTCGCATGTTGCCGGAACCGATTAAAAAATTCATAGACATTTTTTCAAAACTTCCTTCCATCGGGCCGCGACAGGCAACGCGGCTGGCTTTTTATATGATTTCGGGAGGGAAAAATAAACTGGAGGAAACTTCAAAGGCAATCGCGGATTTAAAAATTGTCAAAATCTGTTCTGATTGTTTTTTCATCCATTCCAATAAAGACAATTTGTGCAATATCTGCCGCGACAAAAACAGAAAGAAAAATATAATAATGATTGTTGAAAAAGAAACCGATCTGATTTCGGTTGAGCGAACTAAAAAATTTCATGGCCGCTATCTGGTTTTGGGAGAACTTGTCAAAAGCGGAGTTCTGGAAAGCGTCCAAAAGCTTCGACTTAATCACTTAAAAAGTTTCATTAAAAATCAGCTTAGCGGCAACGCCGAGGAAATAATTATTGCCACAAACCCGACAACTTACGGAGACTTAAACGCAATGATAATTAAAAAAGAACTTGAAAATTATGCTGAAAAATTCACCCGCCTTGGCCGTGGCATCCCGACTGGCGGAGAAATTGAGTTTGCGGACGAAGAAACACTGGGTCAGGCGCTGGAAAGAAGAAATTGATTTATAAAAAAGGGGCAATCCGGAAAATCGGACTGCCCCACTACCCACTAATAACAGTTCTTAAAACTCTTCATTTCCCCTTTTCTCCACATTCCTTGAAGTACCTCAAATGCTGTTTTAATATAGGACTCTGTTTCGGCTATAACCAGATTGTCAATCTCATTGCGGAGCTTAGATTCCGCGTCAATGCTGATATCAGGAAATTCCTTGATGATGGGTTCTAAAATATGCAGAGTTTTTGATGACAAACCTCCTGCTACGCTAAGACCTACACTCTCACCCAGAGTATCCCTTGCGATCTTAAGGCATTGAAGTATTGCTGTCGCGTTAAAAGGTTCGCCCTTGCCTCCGCTTGGGTCAAATAAAACATAGTCTATAAGGCCCTTATAAGCGGAAAGGCAGGTATGAAGTCCAAGCGTTCCAGTAGCCAGGGCAAGCGCTTTGCGACCAATTTGCAAAACTATTATTTTGTGCGGATAACGCGCATTATAAGCCCTCAACTCGTTGGGATTGGGCCACGGGATGTTGAGCTGAAACCCATCAAGAGAACCCCCCACAAGCTCGGTCAGCGCCATCATTTGAACAAATAACGTTTTTTCTTCGGTCGTGCTGTAATGTATCAAGTTGATAACATCATTGTTGTGGTGCGAAAAAATATTTTTTATATCCCCAATCTCTGGATAGCGATTGGGCTGTAGGCCTTTTTGACCGTAAAGAGTTGCCAAATTCGCGAGAACTCCAACCATCAGATAACGGTCATAATCACCTATGTACACAATTGTTCCAAAACTGCTTTTAATGATAGGACGCGCTTTTTTATAAGCCGATAAAACCAGTTCTACTTCTTTACTGCTCATAAATCCAGTTATGCCGATATACGGTTTTTTCATTATTTTCCTCCAGTCTTATTTATTTTGCATTCGTGATGCTGAAAATAAAATAGCATATTAAATGCTATTTTGTCAATTACAAAAGTATTGCAATTTTTGCGGTAGAAAATTTTGTGAACTAGAGAAGCTTTATAAAATCGCTTTTTGATAATTGCTCTCCACCTCATCCCAATTCACAACATTCCACCAAGCGTCAATATATTCAGCCCGCCGGTTTTGGTACTTTAAATAATAAGCGTGTTCCCAAACATCAATCACCAAAAGAGCGGCTAAGTTTTTCATTAAAGGATTATTATGACCGGAGCTAGATATTATTTTTAATTTGTTGTTTTTATCCAAAACCAGCCAGACCCAACCGCTACCGAAAAGATTTAAAGCTTTTTTAGAAAATTGATTTTTGAATTTTTCAAAACTGCCGAATTTGTCGCGGATGACGCCTGCTATTCTGCCCTGCGGCTGGCCTCCTTTTTTCGGTCCCATTATTTTCCAGAATAAAGAATGGCTGAAATGGCCGCCGGCGTTGTTTCTGATTGCTTTCCTAATTTTAGACGGCGCCGAATCAAGAAATTTAATCAATTCTTCCAAAGTCTTGAGCTGTAAGTCCGGATAATCTTTCAAAGCGCCGTTTAATTTATCCACATACGCCTGATGATGCTTAGTATGATGAATTTCCATTGTTTTGGCATCAATGTGCGGCTCAAGCGATTCGTATGAATATGGCAATTTTGGCAATTCGTGAATCATAATAGATATTTTAAAATTTAATCAACATTATTATATCAAAAAATGATTAAATTTTCCCGTTTTTGATTTTCTCCCTTATTTTCCCCACAAAAGAATTGAAAAAATAAAGATTGTGGAATGTTAAAAGTTTTAAAGCAGTGATTTCTTTGGCTTTCAAAAGATGCGTTATGTAGCTTCTTGAATAATTTTGGCAGACAAAACAACGGCATTTTTTATCCACCCCGTTAGAAATCGCGCCCGCGCTTGCGCGCCCGAAGGGCCTTGAGGGCGGGCTATTTCTAACGGGGTCAAGAGGATTTTTGTTTCCGGACAAAGGATTTAAAAATTTTGACTTATTCATATCCAGCTTGCCGGCGGACGTGAAAGCGTACCCATGCCTGGCATAATGAGTGGGCGCGATGCAGTCAAACAAATCAACGCCGCTTTTTATGATATTAGGAATATCTTCCGGATGGCCGATGCCCAAAAGATGCCTCGGTTTTCTTTCCGGCAATTCTTTAATAACCCAATCAATCATATTCGTCATTTCTTTTTTGCTGTCGCCGAATTCTCCTCCTATGCCGAATCCGTCAAAAGGCAGTCCAGCCATAAATTTCGCGCTTTCAATTCTTAAATCCTTAAACTTTCCTCCTTGAACGATTCCAAAAAGTGCCTGTTTTTTATTTCTTTCTTTTAAGCAAACTTTCGCCCAATTATGGGTTTTCAATAAAGATTTTTTTGTGTATTCATAATCCGCCATCGGCGAAGTGCATTCGTCAAAAACAAATATAATGTCGGCTCCGAGCTTTGCCTGAATTTTCATTGACTCTTTTGGCCCTATAAAAATTTCATCTCCGGTAATCGGCGATCTGAAATAAACTCCTTCGTCCGTGATTTTTATATTTTTTGGCTGGCGCCCTTGTCTTATTCGCATGGACGCGTTCGCATTGCCCGAAGTTCGCCAGCTGGCGGACGAAGGCGCGCTATTCGCATGCAATATCTTTCCGGTTCCGTAATCTCTGCCGAATCCCAGACTGAAAACCTGATACCCCGCGGAATCAGTCATTAAAGGTCCTGGCCAATTCATAAATTTATGAAGCCCGCCTGATTTTGCGATAACTTTTTCTCCGGGTTTTAAATGAAGATGGAACGTGTTGGCGATTAAAATCTGCGATTTGGCTTCTTTTACTTCCTCGCTTGTAAGAGTTCTTACAACCGCCTGAGTGGCTACCGGCACAAAGGCCGGCGTTTCTATTTCTCCGTGCGGAGTTTTAAGAATTCCGATTCTGGCATTGCTGATTTTTGATTTTTTTAAAATTTTGAACTCAAACATCTCTTTAAACAGACTTAAGTCATAAGATTTAAGATGTAAGAAGTTTAAATCCTATATTTTATATATTAGACTTATTACTTTTTCTTACAACATACGACTTATATCTTATGATTTATTTACTGCTTTTTTAATTAAATTTCTCTCTCCAAAAATAAGCACAAAAATCCGCCCCTCACAGGCGGAATATTTGTTATATTTTTGTAATTTCCACTTCAGTAAATAACTGACGGTGGCCTTTTTTCTTCCTGTATCTTGTTTTGGAATGATACCTGAAAACGATTTTCTTTTTGTCTCTTGCCTGTCTTAAAACTTTGGCTTCAACTTTCGCGCCCTCAACATTTGGTGTTCCAATTTTCGCGTCGCCGCTTTCCTCATCTCCCAAAAGCAAAACTTTATCAAAGACAAAATTGCCGCTTGTCTCGGCATCCAATTTTTCAACTTTTATTTTTTGACCCGAAGCAACTTTATATTGCTTGCCACCGGTTTCTATTACCGCAAAATTAGCCATAAATTTAAATTGTAATTATATTTTGGTTGTAGGTTGTAGGTCGCGTGCCCCGTAGCAAATTCTGCTTTGCTATTCAGGATTAGTTATCCCAATAAAGATATTAAATCCTAAAAAGAAAGTCAATAAATCCAAGTTAAAAATGTGGGATATTTTGAAAATAGCGTGAACCCATTTTGAGCAAAATCCCGACTGATTTACCCCTTCACTCACCCCTTCACTCTGACTGCCTCGGAATGAAGGGGTAGTACTTCCGATTTCTCCCGTATTTACTGGCTTTTCTCATCTTCGTCCGACAAAATCCCAAACCCGACTTTACTCCGCTTTACCCCGTTCCGCGCCAGTGGTGCTTCCACGAAATCCGCCTTCGGCGGATTAGCTCGCCTCTTAATATCGCATATGCCGTCAATAGCCATTGAAAGAGTCCCTTTAAAGAATAGATTCTCAATTTTTTTGTTGAACCTTTTGGTGTTTTCAACCGCGCTTTTATAATCCCCATCATTTGAAACGAGAATAGCCACATCGTATTCATCAAGGGCGGCCATTGCCACCATATCCGTACTTAACTGCGTATCCAAATTTTTCTCCTGGAGCTGCCCTTTTGTCCCTTTTAAATCTCCAAATTTAATCGAGACATGAGGAAGTTTTTGTATTTCGCCGTAATATTTTTGAGTTAGATTGTATTTTTTTTGCTCTTCCGCATTTCCGGCAAGAAGATACGACGGCGGACGTACGCAATAAAATCCCACATACACCAAATTTCTCTCTCCGGCTAATTTCTTCGCAAGCACCAACGGGTCGTACAAAGCAACCCAACTCTTATCGGTTTTTCTTATGTCATAGATGTGATGAAAGACATTGCTGTTATCTATAAAAACAGCAACCCGTTTTGGGTTCATATAATACGAATTTTAGATTATCGCGATAAAAAAACAAGAGCCCCGAAGGGCTCTTGTTGCTTACCGTAGCCGAAGCACACGATAAGGATCTGTTATTTTTATATTAGAAAAACCATGGTTAGCTGTCAATAGGGTTAAATGTGGACAACATAACCCCCTTTAAATATCCTCAATACTGTAAGGAAAGGGTCGATTATTTTAATTTATAAACATGGATAATAACCAAAAACAGGAGCCTGACCCGGAGCTCCGCAAAATATACCCTCATTTTACCAATGAAGAATTAATCATAGCTGAGGATAACTTGGAAAGGTATTTAGAAATTGTATTAAGGATTTATAACAGGACTAACCCAAATCATCTTACGTTGGAATTTCCTTGCCGATTTGCCCAACGAGGTGCGAAGCACCGAGGCAAATTTTTCTTCAAATTCACTTTGGTGGACCTGCGGGGAATTGAACCCCGACTTCAGCAATGCGAATGCTGCGTAATGCCGTTTTACTACAGGCCCGTAAAGTCATATAATTATAGAAATAATCCTGAAAAAATCAAAAATAGACAGATTGTAATAAATTTTGGAAAATAACGTCATTATCTGTAAACCCCGTATAAATCCGCTGTTGGCGGACTTCTGCGGCAAAAGGTCGGCCCTTCCATAAGCTCAGGGCACAAACCGAGCAAAATTAAATTTTAAAAAACCATGAAAAAAATAATAGCGGGAATAGCGGCGGGAACGATGATTTTTGGGTTAGCCACAACAATTGCCATGGCTCAAACTTCGCAAACGGCGCAATTGGACAATTTAAGAATTATAATCAATCAATTACAGGAAAAAATAAAAGGAATGATGCCTAGCGGCGCGTCGGGAATCATAAAAAAGATTGAAAAAGAGGGAGAAAAAATAGAAAACGCCATCTCAAAGCTAGCCCCAAGAATGAAGCCCGGCAAAGCCGGAATGAATGTTGAAGAATTGGGCAACGGCAACATTCAGGTTAATCTTAAAAACGGCGTAATCACCGAAATAGACAAAGCCAATAATATCCTTAAAGTTAAGATATTCGGCTTAGTCGGCAAAGTTCATTTAATGGCGGACGTTGAAATTCTCAACGCGGAACGAGCCAACGCGTCAATTGACAACTACGCAATCGGCGACTATGTCAATGTTTTTGGTATACAGGACAAAACCGACCCGACGCTGATTAACGCTAAAATCGTGAGAAACGTATCGCTGTTAAAAAGAGACATTGAAAACAGAAAGAAAATTTGCGTCCAAATTTTAGTAAAGGCGCAACATGAAAAAACGGGAGAAATTAAAGAATTCCCGACGCCTTGCGCGATTCCCGACAACTGGAAAATAATCAAACCGGCAACAACCACAACAACCTCAACATCAACGCAAAGCGTTTCCACTTCAACAAGCCAGTAGAACCAGTAGAAAATACTTATAAATAAAATCCTCCCGCTTAGCGGGAGGATTTTATTATCCGCCTTCATAGAATAACCACGGCTATAAAACTGCGGACAAATGCAAATGAAAGTGTTTCGGCGGATTCCGCCATGGGGGCTTCACTTTTCCAATTCCTTTTTCATCTCCTCGTATTCTTTCCTGTCAATTTCGCCTTTGGCGTATCTTTCTTTTAAAATTTCCACAGGCGATTTGTCGCTTTTTTTCCAATGATAGCTTTGGCGAATAACCCATCGCACAAATAAAACGATAACAGTGATAATAAACACCCACCACAACACCCAAAGAAAAATACCGATTAATCCGATTCCCAAAAACGGCATCATATAGCCGTATGCTCCGTCATGAAACATAATTTGAATTATTTTTTATTTAGAAGAGTCGACCATACTCCCCTTGATATTATACCTCTTCATCAAAATTGCGTTAATCGCCACAATAACGGTGCTTAAAGACATAAAAGCGGCGGCCAAGGCAGGCTGAAGCAAAATGCCGTACGACGCCAGAACTCCGGCTGCCAAAGGCAATGCCACTATGTTGTATCCAGTCGCCCAAAAAAGATTCTGAATCATTTTATTATAAGTCAAACGGGAAAGTTTTATAATGCTTACAATATCTCTCGGGTCGTTTTTTGCCAGAATAATGCCCGCTGATTCAATTGCCACATTAGTGCCGGCGCCGATGGCAATTCCGATGTCGGCCTGAGCCAAAGCAGGAGCGTCATTGATGCCGTCGCCGACCATCGCCACAACCCGCCTTTGGCGGGAATTTCTAATTTCTAAATCCGAATTTCTAAACCCCGTTAGAAATCTTTGATTTCTAAACGGGGTAAACAAATCCAAAAATTTAAATCCAAATGACCAAGGCTGTTTCAAATTTTGCAATCTTCTTATTATTTCTGCTTTTTCTCCAGGCAATACCCCAAAAAAATACTCCTCAATGCCCAATTCTTCAGAAACCCATTTTGCCGTTTCTTCGGAATCGCCTGTGAGCATCGCCGATTTAACTCCCATTTTTTTTAAGCCGTTGATTGCTTCGCGCGATTCCTGCCTGATTAAATCCGCCAAAGCGATTATGCCGATTAAATTTTTATCCGAAACCGCGAAAATAATCGTCTTGCCTTCGCCGGCCAGTCTGTCAATTTCCAATTTAAACATTTCCGGAATTAAAACATCCGCTTCTTTTAATATAGCTTCGCCTCCGACCCAGACATCAGAATCATTTACCTTTGCCCTTGTTCCTTTACCCGCTATTCTCTGAAAATCTTTAATGTCCGACAAAATCAACCCTCTTTTTTTCGCTTCTTTAACAATCGCTTTTGCAACAAAATGTTCGGAATGGCTGTCAACCGACGCCGCGAGCTGAAGTAATTGGTCGTCAGTAGTTGGTAGCGTGCCTCGCAGTGATCCGCCAGCCGGCGAATCTACTATTCGGGGTCGGCCGTTCGTTAATATTTTATCTACGCCGTATTCTCCTTTTGTAAGCGTGCCTGTTTTATCAAATAAAACAACATCAACGTTCCGCGCCGATTCCAAAGCGATTCTTTGACGGACAAGAAATCCGTTTCTCGCCGCCAAAGTCGTTGAAATGGAAACCACCAATGGCACTGCCAATCCCAAAGCATGCGGGCAAGCGATAACCAGCACCGCGACCAATCTTTCAAAGGCGAACGTTGCGCCGGATTTAAGAAAAATCCACGACGCAAAAGTCAAAATTCCGGAAATAATCGCGATAATGGTCAGATAAAAAGCCGCGCGGTCCGAGAGTATCTGGAGTTTGGATTTTGACGACTGGGCTTCGGCAACAAGCCGCATTATTCCCGATAAAAAAGTATTTTCTCCTATTTTTGTTATTTTTATTTTTAAACTGCCGTTGCCGTTGATTGTCCCGGCTATTACGTTGTCGCCGACACTTTTGGAAACCGGTTTTGATTCTCCGGTGATCGTTGATTCATTAACTTCAGACTTGCCTTCAATCACGACTCCGTCAGCGGGAATTTTTCCTCCGGGCCTTGTAAAAACAATGTCATTGATTTGAAGTTCCGCGAGCAACAGAATTTCGGTTTTATCGCCCTTTATAACTTCAGCTGTGTCGGGCAACAACTTGACAAGTTCTTTTAACGCTCCTTGCGCGCCAAAAACCGCTTTCATTTCCAACCAATGGCCAAAAAGCATTATGGTGATTAAAGTCGCCAGTTCCCAAAAAAGATCATGCCCCTTGCCAGTTAAGACTGCGAAAACGCTGTAAAGATAAGCGACAGAAATTGCCAAACTGATAAGCGTCATCATTCCGGGCAATTTCGCTTTAAGTTCTTTGATTGCGCCTTTTATAAAAATCCAGCCGCCGTAAAAAAATATAAAAGAACCTAGAATAAACAATAAATACTTTGAACCAGAAAATTGGCGCGCCTGCCAGCCGATTAATTTTCGGGGCAATTCGGAATAAATGACAACCGGTATCGTTAAAATCAAACTTACCCAAAATCTTTTTATAAACATACTGGCGGTATGCCCTTCGTGCTTATCAAAAGGTTCTTTATGTTCTTTATGATTCTGGATATGGTGGTTGTGGTTTTCCATTTATTATTATTTTATCACACCGCCGCCGAGAAGTTTTAATTCCGAGTTTGCTTGTCCCGCCGAGGCAATGGCCGAAGGATGACGTTTTTTGCCACCCGCCTTCGTTAACTCGGCCTTCGTAGCTACTTCGGCGAAGGAGGCAGCTACGGCGGGCAAGTAAAACACCGCTGACTGGCCTGAAGCGACAAATCGTTGCTTTTCTTCAAAAAGCAACTTGAATGATGAATTATGAATTATGAATAACGCCTTAAATAAAGGTTGTCTATATCTTACCCTCGCTAAA
>CAYIEH010000016.1:0-13081 GCA_964362385.1 uncultured Candidatus Saccharibacteria bacterium | reverse complement strand
GTATATATGAAAGAATCTCAATCAACTCAACAAATAGTGGATATTGAAGAAATAAGAGACGGCGTGATTATTTTGAAAAACGGAGGACTGCGGCGAATTTTGATAGTCAGCGGAATAAATTTTGACCTTAGATCAGAAGAAGAGCAAAACATTATTATCGCCACCTATCAGAGTTTTCTGAATTCTCTGGATTTTTCCATCCAGATAATAGTTCATTCCAGGAAGCTGAACATAGAAAATTATCTTCAGAATTTGGCTAACCGAAAAGAGACTGAAAAAAACGAACTTTTAAAGGAACAGATAAATGAATATCTGGAATTTATCCGTTCTTTTGTAGCGTCTAACGAAATAATGACAAAAACTTTTTTTGTAGTCGTACCGTATGACCCGATTTCCGTTCCCAAAGGGATATCCGGCGTTTTGGAAAGCATTCCTTTTTTAGGGAAAAAGAAAAAAAGCGGCGCGGAAGAAAATAAGACTTTTGAAGAAAAAATACAGCAGCTTGACCAGCGGACAGATCAGGTGACTAGCGGATTAAGCGGCGTCGGGTTAAGGGCTGTGGTTTTAAACAACGAAGAGGCGATTGAATTGTTTTATAATTTATATAATCCGCAGGCAATAGAAAAAAAGGAACTTAGCATTGCGAAGGGCGAATAGCCACTAGCCAATAGTCATATGGAGAAAATCAAAATTCCACAATCATATAAGTCGGGCGAACAAGACATTAAAGACATTATTGCGCCGGCGGCTTCGGAAATTAGTCCCAATTATTTGAGGTTGGGCGATATTTTTGCTAAAACCCTTTTTCTTTTTACTTTTCCGCGGTATCTTTCAAGCGGCTGGTTTAATTCAATAATAAATCTTCCCAACCTAATGGATATTTCAATTTTTGTTCATCCCGTTGATACGGTCGCGGCTCTTAAAAAATTAAGAAGAAAAGTCACTCAGGTAGAAGCCCAGCTTTCCGAAAAAGAAGAAAAAGGGCTGGTCAGGGATCCTGTTTTAGAAACCGCTTTTCAGGATATTGAAAATTTAAGGGATCAGTTGCAGCAAGCGCAGGAGAAATTATTCAATGTCGGAGTTTATATAACGATTTACGCCAATTCAGCCGAGGAGTTGAATAATCTGGAAGAAAAAATTATTTCTTCCCTTGAAGGCCAATTGGTCTACGCCAAACCGTCAACCTTTCAGCATTTAGACGGCTTTATTTCCACCCTGCCGCTGGAAGAAGACAAACTTTTGATTCATACTCCGCTGAATACTTCTCCGGTTTCTTCTTTTTTCCCGTTCGTGTCTCTTGATTTGACTTCCGACTCGGGCGTTCTTTACGGCATAAACCAGCATAATAATTCTTTGATTATTTTTGACAGATTTTCGCTGGAAAACGCTAACCAGGTTGTTTTTGCCAAAGCCGGCGCCGGAAAATCTTACGCTACAAAACTGGAAATTTTGAGGTATTTAATGATGGATATTGATATTATGGTGATTGACCCTGAAAACGAATATCAAAAATTGGCGGATTCCGTCGGCGGCAGCGTCTTGAAAATTTCTTTAACTTCTAAAACCACAATTAATCCGTTGGACATTCCCGTTGTTCCCCAGGGCGAAGAGCCTGCCGATGTTTTTAAATCCCATATTCTTAATTTGACCGGCCTTTTGAAATTAATGCTGGGTCAAATTACGCCTGAAGAAGATTCGCTCCTGGACAGAGCGATTACCGAAACATACGCGTCGCGGGGAATTACTGCTGACATTAAAGATTTTTCCAAGTTAGAAGCGCCGCTCTTGGAAGATTTGCAAACGGTTCTTGAGAATATGGAAGGCGGAAAAAGTTTGGCTGCGCGGCTGTATAAATTCACAAAAGGGACTTACGCCGGTTTTGCCAACAAACAGACCAATGTTGACGTGAAAAATCGGCTGGTTGTTTTTTCCATCAGGGATTTAGAGGAAGAACTTCGGCCGATTGCGATGTATATTGTTTTAAATTTTGTCTGGAATCTGATAAGAGCCGAGATGAAAAAAAGAATTTTAATCATTGACGAGGCGTGGTGGATGATGAAATATCCCGACAGCGCGTCGTTTTTGTTCGGCTTGGTAAAAAGATGCCGCAAATATTATCTGGGGGTGACAACGGTTACCCAGAACGTTGAAGATTTTCTTAATTCGCAATACGGCCATCCGATTATCACCAACTCTTCTCTTCAGCTTTTATTAAAACAAGCTCCGTCAACCATTGAACTTATAGCCAAAACTTTTAATTTAAGCGAAACGGAGAAAAATCTGATTTTGGAAGCCGATGTCGGAGAAGGAATTTTTCTGGCTGGTTTAAAACACGTGGCGATTAAAATTATTCCCTCGTATTTTGAAGACCAGATTATTACGACAAATCCGGAGCAATTATTGGAAATGAAAAAGGAGGTATAATCACTAGTCAATAGGGTATAGCCGACAGTCATGTGAATTCATATTAAGATTTAATAGTTTGGCAAAAAAGTATTGAGTTGGCGGCAAAAATTTAATGAAAATGTTAAATAAACTTAATAGTTCACTGGTGGCTAAATCTTAGTGGCTATTGGCTAATTTATGGATGAACAGAAGAAAATTTCATTGCCGGAAATAATTATCGTAATTTTATTTTCTTTAATCGGGGAGGTGCTGGATATAGTTGATATGGGATGGATTATAGGGTTTCCGATTCAAATATGGCTTTTTTTCAAAGGAGGAGGGCTTCCTTTTAAAAAACAAGCGCCGTCTTTAATCGGAAATCTCGTGGAATTGATACCTATTTTGGACTGGTTGCCTTGGCGCACGGTTACTTTATTGATTTCTATTTATCTGATTAATCATCCGGAAGTTGCTCCAAAATTAAAATCAGTTGGAAAAAAAATTGCGGCAAAACAATAAATAGTTTAAAATTAAGCAGGAATAAAAAATGAGCAAAAAATTTAAAATAATTATTTTAACCGTTCTCATTTCTAATTTCTCATTTCTAATTTCTCATTCTGCCAACGCCCAAGCAGCGCCGGAGTTTTTGGTTTCCTGGCAGGCCCAGAGTTATGTTCCGATATGGTATCAGGGCAAAGTTTTTCCGACATATGGAAGCCGCGTTGATGTGAAATTTGAATTGATTGACAACGGCAAAATCGCGGATCTTTCAAAAGCAAAAATCAGATGGTATGTTAATGATGATTTAACAAGAAACGAAAATAACGGATTGGGAATAAAAAATTATTCCTTTGTTAACAGTTCTGTCTATGGAGGCAATGATTTGGAAGTAAAAGTTTCCATTGTTGATTATAAAGGAAAATCATTGGATAAGATTATTGCTATCCCCGTAAAATCTCCCGAAGCAATTATTGAAGCGCCTTATCTTGACAACGGAGTTGATAAAGGGAAAAGCGCGTTTTTTGCCTGGCCGTTTTTCTTCGGCATTCCCAACAATTTTTCAATTAAATGGATGGTTGACGGCAATGAAGCAAACGGTTCTTCGGCAAATTCCCCGATTCTCAGTTTAAACATTGATTCAGGGACGCTTCCGAAAACAATAATAAACTTAAAGGCGCAGATTCAGAATTTAAGCAATCAAATGGAAATAGCCGAAAAACTCGTTCCGTTGGAAGTTAAATAATGGAAAATGGGGATTCATAAAGCGACGCCAATACGCGAATGCGTGCGAATAACACAAATAAAATATTATAAGAGTAATCGCGAATATGCGAATTTTAAAATAATATACGAATTAAAAATAAATGAAAAATAATTTATTTAAAATTTTATCAATGGTTTTCGTAGGCGGGATTTTAATTGTTCTGGTCTTCGGAATATTTTCTGATTTTGTTTTTGCGGAAACAAAAACCTGTCAAAGCTCAAGCGATTGCGCAACGGGCCAAATTTGCAATTTCGGGCAGTGTATAAATAATCCATCACCAGCACCGAATCCACAACCATCACCAAATCAGCCGGCGCCAGGAACACCTCAATCAACCTTAGGCGGAAATGCGGCGCCGCAACCCGGCATAAATCAGCAGCCAAATGTTCCGTCATCAAAATACGATTTAAAATCAGCCCCTATGAATTTATACGAAAAAGCGTCATTCGCTGAAATGAATTACAAACCGACGACAGAGTTTTTAAAGGGCGCGACAGATCCGGGAGCTTTGGTAATAAAATTTTACGAATATGCTTTGGGAATTGTGGGGATTGTCGCTTTGGGAGTGATTATTTACGGCGCTATTCTCTGGATAGTTTCTACCGGAAATCCCTCTAAAATTCAGGAAGCTAAAAGCTGGATTATGGGAGCGATTTGGGGCATCACGCTTTTACTCGGAGCCACTTTAATTCTTAGAACAATCAATCCGCGCTTGGCGGAAATCGGCAAAATTGAAAGCGCGATTGAAGGCGGGATTAAGGACCTCAAAATAAAAAAAGGAACTGCGCCTGATATACTTTCAAATTTTAATTTTAATGATAGCAGTACTACTGCTTCGGGATATACGTCGCTTTATACCGGCTCTTGGAATGACGTTCCATTAAAGCCGGGAATTTGCGGAGGAAATACTAAAAATTGCAAAATAGAAACGGATTTAGCCAGCCGTTTAGGAAATTTAAATGCCAGTTTGGGAGTAAATGGTTTTGGCAGCGGCAATTGGCAGGTGACCGAAGCGTACCCGCCAACTTACCAACACGAAAGCCAATGTCATAATGACGGAAGTTGTGTGGATGCTAATTTAGTCGGCGCAAGCCCAACCTTTGATAATATAGTAAAATTTCAAAATACTGCATCGCAAGCTGGATTAAAAGCTGTTTATGAAGTAACTGATAAAGCAACTCTTGATAAGTTATTAGCTCAAGGCGTTGATCCTAAATTATTACAATACAATCCTAAAGCCAGCGCTTCTCATTTCCATATAACTAAGATTTAATTTAATAAAACTATGAATGCTAAAAAAACAATCATTATAATTAGCATTGTTGTCGGAGTCGTTGCTCTTGGATTAGGGATTTATTTTGCGTGGAATAAGGCGCAAAAAGCGTTAGTGCCGGCGTCTAATCAGCAACCAACAACCAACAATCAGCAACTTTTATCAGCAACAGAGCCGAAACTGAAGATATTAAGCAAAAACGGCGCGTTTGATTATTGGATAGCTAATTCAACTTCAACCAAAAGTATTTTTTATATTTCTAATAACGGCAATATTTTTAAAATCAACGGCGACAGAGAAGAAATTATCAGCAATGATTTAATAGAAAATCTTCAGTTAATTAAAGTTTCGCCGGACAACAAGATGGTTTTGATAAAATCAGGCAGACAAGGAACATTCCATATCAATATTTTTAACAGCGAAAAAAATATCTGGCAGCCGGCGCTTTTGGGAATTTCCGTCGCCGATTTTTCTCCTGACGGAAAAAAGATCGCTTACCTGACTAACAGCGATTTAAAGCAGGCGGATTTAATGATTAAAGATCTAGTTAACGCGAAACAAAAACCGGAAAAAATCATTTCAATTAATCAGCAGGATTTTGATTTAAAGTGGATTGAAAATAACGCAATTCTGCTTGTTCCAAAGCCGTCTTTTGATTTTTCTTCCGAGATATGGAAAATCAATATAAAAACAAAAACATTGTTAAAGCTGATGAGCGACAAAGGAATGATGGTTGGCTGGTCTAAATTCGGCGATCTGGGATTG
Source organism: uncultured Candidatus Saccharibacteria bacterium (assembly GCA_964362385.1). Lineage (GTDB taxonomy): Bacteria > Patescibacteriota > Minisyncoccia > UBA6257 > UBA9933 > CAYIEH01. The sequence continues at coordinate 7,394 of CAYIEH010000016.1, read as the reverse complement.
AAATTCTCGGCAGCCGCAAACAACAGCTATAATTTTTCCTTAATTGACAACAGCGGCGTGGACAAGGCCGCGTTTAAATTTTTAACATTTCCCGATAAATGCTTGATCAGCGGTCCAAGCCAGATTTATTGCGCTGTTCCGCGAAATCAGGACGTGTTTTCCCGGTTAGTTTTTCCGGACGACTATCTTAAGCGCGGCGTTTATTTTCAGGACGGCATTTATCAAATTGATTTGGCGCAAAACAAGTTCCAAACGCTGTTTCAGGAAGAATCGCCTTTAATAGACGCGGTTAACCTTAAAATTTCAGGCAACCGGCTTCTTTTTATCAACAGGTATGACAATAGGCTTTATAGTCTGGCAATTCAGTAAATTTTGCGATTTATGATTAAACCAATTATCACCCGCATCATAAAACCGATTCAAAAACCGATAAATGTTGTAAGAAAGAATTTATTGGAACGTAGAATCAGGCGTATAGAAAATTCCATAAAATCGGAGCAAAAGTTGAATTTGCCGACAACGGACAGAAACAGAATTAAAGAAAGATTGGAAAATAAATTAAAGGATATTTCAAAAGAATGAAAATAATTTTTAAAAAATTTTAAATGGGAAGTTTTTTTAAAAAAGCGATATTGTATTTAAAATTGCCGGAGATGCGGCTTTTTTGGTATTTTATACCCCTCGCTCTGGTCATTGCGGTAATTGATATTTTATACTTGCCGTATTCGTGGATTTTAATCAGTTTGGTGATTTTCCTGGTGTTAGGCGCGATTATTTTGACCAATAATCTGCGGCTGGCGCGCCTGAATTTGGAAATAAAACTTGAGAGAAATGAATTAAAAAGCATTATTTTTAATCTTTCTGACGGCATTATCGCTTATGACCAGAATTTTAAAATTATGGTTTTTAACCGGGCCAGCGAGCGGATTTTTAACATCGGCGCCGACATGGTTATCGGCCAATATTTTTCTCCGGACAAAGCCAAAGATCCGGCGTTGTCTCTTTTGGGGCAGGTTTTATATCCTTCGCTTGCGCCTTTAGTAATCAGGCGTTCGGAATCGGGAGTTTATCCGCAGATTTCCGATTTTTCTTTTAGCCGTCCGGAAGTTGAACTTAGAGTAACCACAGACAGGATTGTTGACCCGAATGGCAATTTATTGGGCTTTGTAAAGATAGTTTATGACAGGACTCGTGAAGTTGAAATTTTAAAATCCAAAAGCGAATTTATTGAAGTAGCGGCACATCAACTGCGCACGCCTCTGACGTCAATCAATTGGATTTTTGATTTTTTAAATAAAGAAATATTGACAGACAGCCAGAAAGAAGTGGTTAATATGGGAATGATGGCGTCCGCCGGCGTTTTAAAAACGGTTAATGACCTGCTTGACATCTCTCAAATAGAGGGAGGAAAGTTTGGTTATAAATTTGAAGATGTTAATATTATTTTGTTTATTGAGGGGATATTAAATGAAATGATGCCGTTAGCCAGAGAGTCCGGCATAAAAATCTATCTTAAAAAACCGCAAGAAACATCAATTTCAGTTTCTATTGACCCTCAGAAACTTTCCATCGCTGTTTCTAATTTAGTTGTTAATGCCATAAGATATAACACGGAAAAAGGAGAAGTCATTGTGGAAATTCAAAAATTAAAAGACAAGCCTTTTGTCCAGATAAGTGTCAAAGACACCGGGATTGGAATCCCGCCGGAAAATATCAGCAAGCTTTTTTTAAAATTTTTCCGTTCAGACAATGCCCAGAAAATTATTACCGAAGGAAGTGGTTTGGGACTTTATATCTCTAAAAACATTATAACGCGCCACGGCGGAGAAATTTGGGCGGAATCTCAATTGAACAGAGGAAGCACTTTTTATTTTACCTTGCCCACTGACCCGAAAATGATACCGGCGAAATAGATAGCGTACAGCGAAGATTAATTAGCCACTAGCGACTAGCCATTAGTGATTAATTAGTAAAATAAACTAGAAGCGGGATTTTATTTTTCTGTCGTTTCACCGGCTTCGTTGTTGCCACTGAAAAATATTTTAATTAGAGTTTTTAATCTTAATAGTTTACTATAGTTTGCTATAGTAAACTAGCCCGATTCAATTTTTGGGATTTTGAAACATCGAGGAATGTAGAATAAAAAGAAAATTTTAAACTATGCCGGAGTTGCCAGAAGTTCAGACTATTGTTGATGATTTGAATAAAAAAATCATCGGACGCGAAATTGTCGGCGTTTGGTTTGACGCGCCGAAATTGATAACCCTTCGAATGCCTCAGGGTTATGGTGAGCCGAGCCGAACCATAAAAAAACCAAAAGCTAAAAAACTGGAAGGGCAAATTAAAGGTTTGAAAATTATTAGCGTTAGCCGCCGCGGCAAAAACATCCTTATATACTTAACCAACAACCAACCCCGAATAGTAGATTCGCCAGCTGGCGAATCACTACGAGGCACGCAATCAACAACCAACAACTATCTATTGTTGATCCATCAGAAAATGACCGGTCATTTTCTTTACGGGAAGTGGAGGATTGCAAGAGTCGTAGGTCGCTCGCCTCGCGGGAGCTTTGGCGAAGCGGGTAAGTCGTCAGTCGTAAGTTTGGTAAAGGGGCCGCTTGAAGAAAAGGTGAATAATTATATCCATCTGATTTTTTATTTTGATAACGGGCAACAATTAGCTCTTTCCGATTTAAGGAAATTCGCGAAAGTTATTTTTGGACCAAAAAAAGAAATTGAAAACCTGCCGGATTTTAAAAAAATCGGTCCTGAACCGCTGGAGAAAAATTTCAAAGTAGGTAAGTTTATAAGTTTAATAAGTTCGGAAAAGCGTAAGATAAAACAGGTTTTAATGGACCAGGAAGTGATTGCCGGCATTGGAAATATTTACTCTGATGAGATTTTGTGGTTGTCCAAAATTCATCCCTTAAAACCAGCCAATCAATTAAAAGCCGATGAGCTGAAAAGATTATATTCGGCAATGAAAAAAATTCTTAAAAAAGCAATCAAACTTCGCGGAACTTCAATCAGCGATTTCCGCGACACTTCCGGAAAAGCCGGCGCTTATGCCCGTGAAAGATTTGTTTATCGGAAGGAAGGCGAACATTGCCCGCGTTGCAAAGGAATTATCAAAAGAATTAAAATAAAAAACAGGTCGGCTCATTATTGTCCCAAATGCCAAAAGTGAATAATGAATTAAGAATTATGAATAAAGAAGAAAATCCAATTAAAATTTTGGCGGGTTAATTGTAATTCATAATTCATTATTCATAATGCGTAATTCATGCCCAAGAAACCCGAATTATTTTTAGAAGAGGCGGTGCTGGATGATTTTTCCAAAAGCTTTGACACATTGGAAGCGCCTCTTTCAAAAAAAGCTTTTAACCTTGTAATTTTTTTTACTTTGCTGATTACCGTTATTGTTTCGGCGCGGATAGTCTTTTTAGTCCTGAAAAACGGGGATTTCTATAAAAATCGTGCCTTGGCAAATATCAGTGAAATAACAGTTATTCCCGCTGAACGGGGCATAATTTTTGACCGCTACAATAAACCGCTCGTTAAAAACTTGACCAGTTTCAAAGTTGTTTTGAAACTCTCCGATTTTTTTAAAAAAGACAAAAACAGCCAGATAGACGAACTTAAAAGCATGGAAGAAATTCTTAATCTTCCCAGAGGTCAAATTGAAGAATGGATTAAGGAAATAGATCTGGGAAAACAAAATTTCTTAATTCTCTCAATAAATTTAACCATTGAACAAGTTGCTAAAATAAAAACGCTTAATCTGGCCGATGCGCAAATCCAAAACGATTTTTATCGCCAATATGAAGAACCCGGAATTTTCAGCCATATTCTTGGCTATGTGGGAGTTGTTTCTGTGCGGGATTTAAAAGATAATTCCGATTTGCTTCTTAATGATTTAATCGGCAAGTCGGGACTGGAGTTTTTTTACGACAACAGCCTGCGCGGCAAAAATGGCGAGATTATTAATTATAGAAACGCCAAAAACGAAAGCATAAATCAAAAAGCTTCTATAGGTCAGGCGAGAGGGAATAATATTTATTTGACGATTGACAAAGATTTTCAGTCGTATTTTTATTATCGTCTTAAAGAACAGCTGGATAATTTAGGCAGAGTTGGAGGAGTTGGGATTGCGATAAACCCACAAAATGGAGAAATTCTGGCTTTAATAAGTCTTCCCAGTTTTGACAATAATAAAATTTCTCCCGATGTCATTTCAAATTATTCAAGGCCGCTTTTTAACAGAGCGATTTCAGGGCTTTATAACCCAGGATCCACCATAAAGCCGCTGGTGGCAATCGCTGCTCTGAAAGAGAACGTGATTTCTCCGTTTAAGGAAATTTTTTCTCCCGGCTATTTAGAAATTCCCAATCCTTATCACCCTGACCAGCCTTCAAGGTTTTTAGACTGGAAACCTAATGGCTGGGTAAATTTATATTCAGCGATAGCGCGTTCCTGCAATATTTATTTTTATGAAGTTGGTGGCGGCTACGGCGAAATTAAAGGGTTGGGCATTGAAAGATTAAGGGATTATTGGAAAAAATTCGGCTTAGAAGAAAAAACGGGAATTGATTTACCCGGAGAAAAATCGGGGTTTCTGCCTGGCGTTGAAGAAAAAGAAAAGAGGACCGGAACGCCGTGGCGACTGGGCGACACATATAACAATAGCATCGGTCAGGGCGATATTATGATAACCCCTTTGGAGCTTATAAATTATATCGCTTCCATCGCCGCCAAAGGAAAAATTTTCAAACCGTTTATTGTCAGGCAAATAACCGATGATAACGGGAATGTCATAAAAGAAAATTTTCCTCAGGTTATCATAGACAATTTTTCGCTTTCAGACGCCATCAGAGAAGTTGAAAAAGGTATGATTGATACCACTAAAAAATCTTATGGCACCGCTTTTATGTTAAATGATCTGCCTATTGTGGTCGCCGCCAAAACCGGAAGCGCCCAGATTGAAAGAAACACAAAGGTTAACGCGTTTTTTGTCGGCTATAATACGTTGATTAACGCGGACAATGCGGCTCCTAAACAAATCGCGGTTTTAATTTTAATAGAAAACGCCCGCGAAGGCAGTTTAAACGCGGTTCCCGTAGCCAAAGATGTGTTTAAATGGTATTATGATAACAGAATAAGAAATAGCCACTAGTTGTTGGTGGTTAGCCATTAGTTTTACTAATTATTAGTGGCTAGTGGCTAATAGCTATTTTTATGGATTCAGAATTTCGACAAGATTTGGTTTCCGGCGACTGGGTTGTTATTTCTCCAAAACGATTTAATCGGCCAGAACAATTTAAGAAAAAATCAAAGAGGAAAATTATTTCCAAGAAGGGCTGTCCTTTTGAAGATCCGCAAAAATCCGGCAACGGGATGCCGTCTATTGTTTATCCAAATTTGAAAAACAGTTCGGCTGGCTCACTGCGAGACTGGAAAATTCAGGTTATTGAAAATAAATTCCCGATTGTTTCTCATAAAAATAATATTTGCGCGATAAAAATAAAACGCGGCCCGTTTTCCGTCATCAATGGCATAGGCCATCATGATTTAGTGATCTCGAGAGATCATTATAAAAATTTTGTCCATCTGGACAAAAAATCGGCGAATTTGGTTTTTAAAGTTTTTCAGGAAAGATACTTGATGATTGCCAAGGATAAGTGCATTGAATATATTTTTATTCTTCATAATTGGGGGCCAAAAGCCGGAACTTCTATTTTTCACCCTCACTATCAAATAATTTCTTTTCCGATTATTCCGCCGGACGTAAATAGGTCGCTTAATGGTTCGGCTGAATATTTTAAAAATCACGGAAAATGCGTTCATTGCGCGATGCTTAGTTATGACAGAAAGGAGAAAAAACGAGTTGTTTTTGAAAATAAAGACGCGATTGTTATAGCGCCGTTTATTTCCCGTGAGCCATTTGAATTGAGAATATTCCCTAAAAAACATTTGTCTTATTTTGAAAAAACTTCTCCAAAAATAATGGAAAGTGTCGTTGAGGCGCTTCAAAAATCGTTATTAAGATTTGAAAAGCGATTAAATGATCCGGATTATAATTTTTTTATTCATACTGCGCCTTTGGATAAAAACGGTGAGTATAAACATTATCATTGGCATATTGAGATTTTGCCGAAGTTTAGCGTTTCCGGAGCCGTTGAATTAGGAATTGGTATTGAAGTGACTATTGTTGATCCTAAAATGGCGGCAAAGATACTCAGATAAGACATAAGAAGTAATAAGAAGTAGGATTTAAGAATTTGGATATTTAGAATGATTTCATTAATTTTAAGCGCGGTTTCAAATTTTGTTTTGTTTGTGATTGCAAAAGCCGGATACGGCGGCATTTTTTTATTGATGTTTTTACAAAGTTTCAATATTCCCGCTCCTTCTGAAATTACAATGTCATTTTCCGGTTTTTTGGCTTCGCAGGGCGTATTCAATTTTTGGATAGTTGTCTTTACGGGGACATTCGGCAATTTGGCCGGAGCTTTTTTTTCTTATATGTTGGCGGAGACTTTAATAAGGAACGGGTTGCGTGAAAAATTTCGACTGCTTAAAATTTTAATCAGCGATGGAAATCTTAATCGTGCCCAAAGATGGTTTGAAAAATACGGCAGCGTATCGGTTTTTTTCGGACGCTTATTGCCGGTCGTCAGCACATTTATTTCTTTTCCGGCTGGTCTGGCAAAAATGAAAATTTCCAGATTTTTACTTTTAACATTTTTTGGTTCTTTATTGTGGACTTTTATTTTGACGAAACTGGGATTTATTTTGGGCCAAAACTGGACTATGGCGCAGGCTTATTTTAGAAAATTTGATTATTTAATTCTAATTCTAATTTTAATGCTTCTTATTTTTTGGATTTATCGTCATATTGCGGATAAATCAAACAAATAATTGATTTTAAGCGTCTTTTCGCGTCTAAATCCAGATTTTAAGCGGACTTATCCACACTTGACAATTTAATCTGGCGGACTATAATTTTGGTTATGATGAGAATTTTAAAGAAACGGAAATGCGGATAAAAGTCGGCTATTTTCGCGCGCTGGTTTTATCCGCCTGAAGGCGGATTTTTAGTTCTTTAAAGGATTAAAAATCAGAAAGTCCGAATGACAGAAGGGAAAGCTGTTTAAAAATTAAATAACACCGCGATAATCATAAAATCTGGGAGAACCGCATCCGTGAAGCATTCGTAAAAATTTTTGCGGAGCTTCACGGGTGCGGAACAAAATTTCTTCCAAAAGAGAATTAAAATTAAGGGCGTATGGTGGATGCCTTGACTAGAAAAGGCGATGAAGGACGTGGCGTAGCTGCGATAAGCTTCGGGGAGGTGCGTAGCAACCTGTGATCCGGAGATTTCCGAATGGGGAAACC
>CAYIEH010000015.1:0-14570 GCA_964362385.1 uncultured Candidatus Saccharibacteria bacterium | reverse complement strand
CCATCTGAATGGCGGTAATTCCATTTTTAGTTCCGGCAACTTTGCAATCCATATCTCCATAGTGATCCTCGGGCCCCTGAATATCGGTGAGAATTTTGTATTTTACTTGTCCCTTGCTTGCCTCGCCGACTCGCCTCGCTTCGCTGGCGAAGCGGGAGCTTTGGCGAAGCGGGTCGCTTGTCGTTTGTTAGTCGCGAATATCGGATGCCGTCATATCTCGCCAAGTTGGAGCTGACTTCCGCCGGCATAATAATGTAATAAACGGATAGCGCGTACTTTGTGTGCGGCAAACTTATTTCTTTGATTTCCAATCCCAAAGATTTTATTTTATCAATCGCTTTGTTGATTTCTTTTTGAACATAAACATCCATTCCTCCGCCCCGGCCTTCGCCAACGGCTTCGGCGGGCACAGTAAAATATTCTTTCGGCAGGCCGATTTTCAATTTTTTAATATCTTCCAGTTTGGAATTTAAAAGTTCATCGCCGTATTTGACGTTAATTGAAGTGGCGTCTAAATCGTCTTTTCCGCTTATCGCTTTAAACAAAATCGTCGCGTCTTCAACGGTTTTTGTCAGAGGTCCGATTTGATCCAAACTTGAAGCCATAGCAATAGCTCCGAAACGGGAAACCGCGCCGTAGGTCGGCTTTAGGCCGACAACGCCGCAAAAACTCGCGGGCAGTCTTATTGAGCCGCCAGTGTCGGTTCCCAGAGCCGCGACAGCCATATTGGCGGCAATTGCCGCGGCAGAACCGCCGGACGAACCGCCAGGCACGCGGTTTAAATTATAAGGATTTTTAGTGATTTTGAACGCGGAATTTTCAGTTGAAGATCCGTGCGCGAATTCATCCAAATTAGTTTTTCCCAAAAACACGGCCTTTTGTTCTTTTAATTTTTTAATAACAGTCGCGTCGTAAGCCGCCGAATAATTCTCTAAAATTTTTGACGCCGCAGTGGACGGCAATCCCTTAATTAAAATATTATCTTTAATCGCCAAAGGAATTCCCGCAAGCTCGCCGATTTCTTCGCCTTTTGCCAAAGCGATATCAATTTCTTCGGCTTGCTTCAAAGCGCCGTCTTTATCCAAACTCAAATACGCGTCAATTTTTTTATCCTCCTTGTCTATATAATCAAAAAACTCCTTTATGATTTCAAAGGCGGAAAATTCCTTAGTCAGTAGCCCTTCATGCATCTTTTTTATGGTCAATTCATGTAGAAATTTCATATATTTAATTATTGTTTTAATTTAAAATGTAAATACCTGCCCGCGTGCCGTCGGCCAAAGCCTATGGCGACGTGAGACCGGACAAACCGAAATTTTGGAAAATATTTATCAAATTAGAACTTTAAAATGTCATTTTGATTTTTTAATTTTACATTACTCAAACACCGGCGGCACTTTCAAAAATCGTCCTTCCTTTTCCGGAAACGCTTCTATTAAATCTTCCGCGCTTGCGTTTATTTGCTTCTTTATTTCAGATTTATCTTCGCGAAAAACATTTTTTTCAAAAGTGCCGCCGGTCATCGGTTCAACACTGGAAGTATCCACTTCCTTGAGCTCTTCAAAATAATTCAAAATTTCCCCAAGGTCTTTGAGCAATTTTTCCTCCTTGCCGGGTTTAAGCTCAATTTTTGCAAGTTGAGCCAAGTGTTCTAAAGTTTCTTTGTTGATGGCTGACATAAAAAAATATTAGCTCATTTGCTATTATTTGTGAAGCTTCGCGGCCTTACAATCGCGGCTTCTTTCGTTGCGGGGGTAAATTTAAAGAGGCGGGAGTAATCTCCCGCCTCACGATCGCGTATTACGCCGTGATAATCTTGACTATCTCGCCCAGCTCTTTTTCAAGGTTTTCATAGTCGGCCTCATTAACCGTTGCATTGTCCAAGATTATTCTTCTTATGATGTGCAGGACATTTTTGTCCTGTCTGAATTGAAGTTCGAATTTGCATATCTCCGATCTTACAGAGTTTAAAATCGGAGTTGACTTGAATACTTTATCAAGCCTATGCAACGCGTTCATTATCTCCACCTTTCTTTCTCCTGACATGCCTTCTTGTATAGGCCCCGCCATATTCTCACCTCCCTTCTTTCTTTGTATAGAATTATAAAATAATTTATTCTGCCAAATTTATACCAAATTATAATAATTAAGTCAAATTTGAGAGCGAGAAAATTTTAATGGCATTTTCAGTTGTAGCCTTGGCGACTTTTTCATAAGTTAATCCTTTGATTTCCGCCAATTTTTTAACGACTTCCGTTATGTAAGCAGGTTCGTTTCTTTTTCCCCTGTATGGTTCTGGAGAAACATACGGCGCATCGGTTTCCAAAAGTATTTTTTCAAGCGGCAAAAATTTTATAACCTCGTCAAAATCCCGATTAAAAGTTATAAGACCGCCGAAAGTAAAATAAAAACCCAATTCAAGAAGCTGTTTTGTGTTTTCAAGCGTGCCGGTGAAAAAATGAAGAACACCGGGGATAGGATTAAGTAGAGAGGATTGAGAATTGAGGATTTCAATTAAATTCGAAAATGCTTGCCCTGAGTTTGCCGAATGGGCTTCGCGGCAATGAATCATCAAAGGTTTTTTGATTTCAGCCGCGAGTTCAATATGTTTCGTAAAAATTAATTTTTGTTTTTCTTTAAGTAACCCGCCTTCGTTTATAACTTCGGCGGATGCTCGTTTTTGTAATCGCTCGCTTCGCTTGCGAGCAAAAACGGCATAATCAAGGCCGCATTCGCCGATTGCCACAACATTAGGGTTTTTGGCTAAATTTCTAAAAAATTCATAATCCCAGCCTAAGGCTGGTCCGCCTTTAGCGGAAAAACCCTCGGCTTCGGAAGGATGCTGGCCCACTGTAGCATAAACGCCTTCTTCGTATTTATCCGCCAACTCAACCGCTTGTTTTGAATTCTGTTTGTCCGAACCCGCGTTAATCATCCAAATGCCATTATCCAAAGCGCGTCTTATAACCTCATCGCGGTCTTTGTCAAATTGCGGGAATTGAACATGGGTGTGAGCGTCAATAATCATTAGCCGCTAGTTATTAGCCATTAGCCACTAGTTTTATTTTTTTAATCGCTAGTGAATAGTCGCCAATCGCTATTTAATTCTCGGAAATAGATTCCCCGGTTTTTTATTTTCTTTTATTGCCGCTATTATTTTTTCCGAAGTTTCCGGAAGAAATGGATTTAATAATTCAGCGACATTTTCCAAAATGACAACCAAACCAATAATTACCTCTTTTTTTGATTCAGGGCTTTCCCATGGTTTTGTCTGGTTAATGTAATTATCCCCGAAACTTATCAATTCCCAGACAGCTTCCAGAGCTTCGTGGAATTTAAATTCATCTATTTTTCCCTCGGCGATTTTTTTTGTTTCTTTTATTTTTTTATCAATTTCAGCATTCGTATTATTGGTATGAATTAGTACATTGGCATCGCGACTGGCGAGCGTTAAGACCCGAGCGCAAAAATTTCCCAATCCATTGGCAAGATCGCCGTTGTATCTTTCCTTGAATTTTTCTTCGCTGTAATCGCCGTCTTCGCGCGCGGGAAATTCTCGCAAAAAATAATAGCGGACAGAATCAATGCCGTATTTTTTCACGATTTCTTCCGGTAATATGACATTACCGACGGTTTTAGAAATCTTTTTACCATCAACATTAACAAAACCATGAACAAAAATCGTTTTAGGCAACTCAATGCCGGCTGACAAAAGCATTCCCGGCCAGATCGCGGCATGGAATCTTAAATTATCTTTTCCGATAACCTGGACATCCGCAGGCCACCATTTTTTAAACAGCGCGATTGAATTCGGTTCTTCATGGCCATATCCAATGGCTGAAATATAATTTACCAAAGCGTCGCACCAAACATACATCAATTGCGAATCGTCTCCGGGCACCGGCACTCCCCAGTCCTTTAATTTTTCCGCGGGCCGGGAAAAACTGACGTCTTCTAGGCCTTCTTTTATTAAAGATAAAATTTCATTCTTGCGCGATTCCGGCAGGATTCTTAATCCATTATTCTTAATTTTTGATTCTATCTTTTCAGAATATTTTGAAAGCCGGAAAAACCAGTTTTCTTCCTCAATCATTTCGGGGTTTTTTTGGTGGTCCGGGCATTTTCCGTCAATAAGATTTTTTTCCGTTACAAATGCCTCGTGTCCTATACAATAAAGACCGCGGTATTTTTTTTTGTAAATATCGCCGGAAGCCGCAAGCGCCTGCCACATCTTTTGGGCTCCGGGCCAATGGCGTTTTTCGTCCGAGGTGCGGATAAAATCGTCCCATGAAAGATTTAACATATCCCGCAAGGCGCGGAATTTTTCGGAATTTTCGTCAACCAGTTGCTTCGGGGTTTTATCTTGGGATTTCGCGGCTCTGACTATTTTGATTCCATGCTCGTCAACGCCGGTTAAAAATCTTACCTCATCTCCTTTAACTCTGCGGCGTCTGGCCAAAACATCGGCGATAAGCGGATCTAAAATATGACCCACATGAGGCCCTGCGTTGGCGTAAGGTATGGAGGTGGTTATATAAAATTTATTCATCAAAGAATTCTCGTCGAGTCAAGAAAACAGGACTAATGTTTACAATGTCGGCTGACGGTGTTTTCTGGCGGCGTAATCTTCAAGAAGTTCCTGCAAAAGAACGACAAAGGGAATCGCCAAAACCACTCCGATAAACCCGCCTATCTGGGAGCCTGCCAAAATTGATAAAACAACAATAACCGGATGGACACCGGTTGTTTTTCTCATTACGATTGGCACCAGTAAATGGCTCTCTAATTGCTGGATGGCGATAAACAGAATAATGGCATAAATTCCCAAAGTAAAAGACTGGGTCATGGCAATGATAAAAGCCAAAGTTCCGGCAATCAGCGGTCCCACGAACGGGATAATTTCAAAAATTCCGGCGATGACTCCTAAAACTAGGCTGTAATTCACTCCCAGAATTTTTAATCCCAGAAACGTAACAATGGCTATGACCAAACTTAAAAAGATTTGGCCTTCAAGCCATTTGCCGATTTTCGCCCTGGTTCTGTGAAAAATTTTAACGACATAATCTTCGTAATTAAGAGGCAACACCGCTCTTAAAAAATTTTCCACTCCGTCTCTATAAAGGGCTAAAAACGAAGAAATTACCAGAGTGGCTATCAGCAGAATTATATTTTCAAAAACCCTCGGCACAATGCTTAGAAAAGTAAAGTCGCCGCTAAAAACCGCGGTGCTGAAACTCTCCAGACTTAGTTGAAATTTATCGGCAATTTTTACGATTCCAAAAAGACCGCCCAAAGAAGTTTCAATTTTATTCAGATTAATAAAGAGATCTTTGAATTCAATGACGATGATGGGAATGATCGTGTAAAAAAGGAGAGTTAGGATGGAAATAAACGAAATAAAAATGAATAAAATTCCCAAAAGCCGCGGAATTTTTTTCTTTTGCAGATAATTTAAAGGCGCGTCAAGAGCCGAGGAAATGACAATCGCTAAAAAAAGAACGACTAAAACGCTGCGGATGTAATAAAGGCTTATAACCAAAATAAGCATCAAAAATATTCGCCAAAGAGAAGCCCATGAAATTCCCGCGCCTCGTTTTTCCATTAAAGTAATTTTAATGGAAAATTAGGGGTTTTTCAAATCGAAATCCGCTCGGGCGCGGCGGAAGGCCCTCCTTCGCTAAAGCTACGGACGGGGAACGGGGTGTGGCCCGCTTCGCCGGAGCTCCCGCTTCGCCAGCGAAGCGAGGCGAGTCAGCGAGGCGAGGAGGAATTCCGCCGCGCCCTCGCTTGGGGAAATCGCGCTAACTTTAAAAAACAATCTTTTCAGTTCATTCAGGGTATTATTTTCTAAACTTACTAAAAAGATTTAAGGGGTAGATTAGTAAAAAAGAAAAGAGCTCCACACTTGTTTGACAAAATGTGGAGCCCGTGGATGTAATATTGGTTTGGAAAGAACTAAACCGATACTCGGAGGTAGACCTGGTTTTCTCTCGGGAACCGTTCGTCCACCGAGAGAAGCTGGAGATTGGAATCGAAGCCGATGTACCCTGCGTATCTGGTTTCGTTTTCAGTAAAGTCGTACCAAAGGATTGAGGATTCGCCGGGGAATTGTGCTCCCCTCCGAAAGTTGGTGCTCGGCTTGAGCAGACCGAGTTCCGAAAGTGTTCTGATACGATCTACAGGAACCGATTTTTCGTTGATAGCTGCCTTCGCCACTGCGAGGATGAGCTGTGCGTGTTCTGTACGCAGATTCTTCTCACAATCCTGCTCCTCCTTCGCGCGAAGCTTGCGAGTTTTTTCTTGCTCCGCTTCCTCGCGTTGGACAATTTTTTCGCCGACTTCCAAAATCCGTTTGTAGCGATCAGAAAGGTCTGACTTGTCGGTCGTGAGGATAAATTGAGGATTTTGGTAGGTAGAGCCTTTGGCGGGGAGAAAGCGGAAAGTTCTCCGATACCATGCCACATCTTCCAGTCGTTCGCACTGAGCGGAGATTAATATCGAGAGAAGGATGGGATCTTTGATGGTCTTGTAGAACAGGCCATTGGTGATCCATCTCTGAAAAGCCTTGTCGACGAGTCCTTCGGTACCACCGCTTCCTTCCCACGGATGAATCTTGACAGTGCCGACGGGCTCCTTCCGTCCTTTGTTGAAGAGTTGAACTGAGATTTTACCAAACCGTTGCTTGTCGATACGAGCAGTGAATATGACACCCTCTCGAGTTTCTTGAGGCGTTGTTTCACTAGACATTTTTTTCTCCTTTATAAGGAATTTGTGATTCGGCCACTATGCCGATACTTATAAAAGTAAAGCATTTATTATGTTCTGTGTCAAGCTCGTTGGCGGCAAACAAAAAAAGACTTTTATCTAAGCCCTGAAGTAACCTTCCCCGAAAATTTGACTTGTCTTGATTGGTCGGGCTGCCGGGAACCCCGAACAAAAATAAATTTTGTACGGGGCAAATCAAACCCGGGCTGTGCTTACTATTCACCTTTACCTCGTGCTAATTTTCTGTTTTGTTTTAGTCGGGCTATGGAGAATCGGACTCCATCCTCACCCACCCCAAGGGTGTGCGCTACCATTACGCTATAGCCCGTTATAAACTTTACTTTAAACAAAAAATTGCCCGCGGGCAATTTTTTGCATCTTATATTTTAAAGCTTACTTCTATTTCGCCGCCTTAGCTGCGGTTTTTATGCATTGGGTACAAGCCAAAACACGCTTGGCATTCAGAACCGTTTTCTGAAGATTGGGATATTTTCTTTCCTTGTGGGTGGGGTTATATTTTCCCCGGAGTTTTTTTCTGGAACCGCGGATTAAAGAACCTTTTTTGCAAATTTCGCATTGTCTCATAAATTTTGATAGGGCTTATAATTGTGATATTATATAAAATAATAAATAATTCAAAGCATAGCCTATTTTAATTTAATAGTCAATGAAATTTATTTTTTTAAAAATATTTCAGATAATTTATAAATCCGGAATCAGGCGGATTATTTTTTTATTTGACCCGGAAAGCGCGCATAACGGCGCAGTGGCTTTGGGCGAATTTTTCGGCAAATTTCCGGCCACACGCAAATTTACCGAATTCTTTTTTGGGTATGAAAATGAAATGCTTGAACAGGAAATTTTGGGAATTAAATTTAAAAATCCGATTGGGTTGGCGGCCGGATATGACAAAAATGCTAAAATGACCAAGATTACGGGAGATTTGGGATTCGGCTTTGAAGAAGTCGGTTCTGTTTCAAATAAACCCAGCTCGGGAAATCCGCGCCCAAGACTCTGGAGAATCGTAAAATCCAGGGGATTGATTGTCTGGAACGGATTGGCAAATGACGGAGCCGAAATAATCCGCCAACGGTTAAAAGATTTAAAATTCCCCGTTCCTCTTGGCGTCAGCATAGTAAAAACAAATTCGCCGGACGTTATTTCGCTTGAAGAAGCCGTGCCTGATGTTATTGGAGGATTTAGAACGCTTTCCGATATCGGAAGTTATTTTACGTTGAATATTTCTTGCCCGAATACCGAGGGGGAAGGATTGTTTTACAACTCGCGAAATTTGGAAATTTTATTGAAAGAACTGCAAAAATTAAAAATAACAAAACCGATATTTATAAAAATGCCCCCTGATTTGCAGAGCGACTCAGTGGACAAGATCATAGCTATTTCGCGCAAATACGGAATAAAAGGATTTGTTTTGAGCAACATAGTCAAAAACAGGGAGATAATGAAAAATTATGACGCAGAAGAACTGGAAAAAATCGATCCGGAAAAAGGAAGCATTTCCGGAAAGCCGGTGGAAGAACTGTCAAACAGTTTGATTAAATATGTTCATCGGAAAACTCGGGGAGAATTCATTATTATGGGCTGTGGCGGAGTTTTTTCTGCTGATGACGCTTATAAAAAAATACGGCTCGGCGCCTCTCTTATTCAGTTGATTACCGGAATGATTTTTGAAGGACCTCAACTGATGAGTCAGATTAATTACGGCCTGGTAAAACTTCTTAAAAAGGACGGCTTTACCCATATAAGCCAGGCAATAGGGGTAGATTCAAATAAATAATTAGTATTAAAAAACAGTTCGCCGTGGCGGACTGATTTTTATAGAGCCCCGGCGTTGGATTATCCCGGTTTTAAACCAGGTGGGTGAGCTCAACCTCGGTCCGAGGACCGAAATACTTTTGCCCTCCCTAAAAATCCACACTGTTCCGAGAATCACTGCCGGAACTCTTCTATATTATAATTCTTACAAAAGTAAATACAAATTGAATTATAATTTTTTTAAAATTTGTCAAGCACAGATTTCTAAAATAATTAACAGGGAGCTTGAAGCCCCCTGTTGCGTTCCATAAGAAAAATTTTTGTGGCCGTTGCCGTTAGAGAAAGTCGTCAATGGAGAAGCTATTTACACGAATAGCTGTCATTGTCCGCCGTCAGCAGTTTACTATTGTCTCAGCCCTTAGGTTATAGACTGTTGCGAACTTCGCTTTCGCTGGCCCATGACTTAATTCCGCTATATTTATACTGCCATAAAAGGTTTCAACCGAAACTGTCATAGTAGGTGGAGATGTGTCTTGTCCGCCAACTATCGCCATTAAAAGAAGTTCTTCTTTGCCCTGAGTCGCACTCGGTGCTGTACCCGCGGCGATCCAAGGAGTTGTTTCCATGTCGCTCAAGACAACTGCTGCCTGTGTCGCCTGCTGTGGCGGCGAATGCTCTGCTGTAAACGCCACGGCGACGAAGACGGAAAGAATTGCGAAAACAAGCAAGAAGCTCAGAAATTTTTTCACCGGTGCCTCCTTTTTGGGTGTTAATAAACAGAAGAGAAAATTTCTCTTCCCCCCTCTCATTTCAGCTTCGCTTTTATTTTTTCACCTCCTTTTTGCGAAACTGAAACACTAAATAACGACTTTCTTAAAAAATATTTTACTAGAACTATTTTTAAATTAACACAAACCCAATATAAAAACAATAGTTGTCCCGTTAATCCATTTATTATTCCAAAATCCCGTCTAAATTCACGTCATAAATTATTTGCTCTTGTATTAAGCGATAATTTATCGTGCCCTCGGGAAACCATAAAGCGATTTCTTTTCCCGCGTCTTCTTTTGTTCCCGAAGCGTGTATTAAATTTCTTATAGCTCTTTTGTCTGCGTCGGACATTTGATAAGAATCCAAAACAAAATCGCCGCGTATTGTTCCCACGTCAGAAGTTAATGGCTCGGTGTTGCCGACCAGCTTTCTTACGATATTTACCGCGTGCGCTCCTTGCCAAACCATAGCGATTACAGGACTTGAAGTCATAAATTTTTTGAGGTTGTTTAAAGTAATCTCGGTAATTTCATAAGGATCGCCGGACGGAGGAGATAATTTTTTCTTTTTATAACTTTCAATGGTTTTTTCGCCTGTTATTCTCCGCCACTCCGGATTGACGGTGTAATGCTTTTCAATAAATTCGTTGTCAGGGACGAACATTTTTATGGCAACGAGTTTTAAGCCGACTCTTTCAAGCCGTCTGATAATTTCTCCGATAAGAGATCTTTGCACGCCGTCCGGCTTGATAATTACCAATGTTTTTTCGTTTTTCATAGTTGTAATTTTAAATCTAAACAAATTAATTTTCAATTTTTCCTTAAAACCATAGTAAACCACTTTTGCCCTCTTAAACTTTGATATTCCTTATTTATAACTTCATATAAGTCGCCAGTCAATCGCGCTATTAGTTCAGGGGTATAAAAATAATATGTTCTGGTTCCGAAAGAATTATTTTTTGTTTCTTTATGGTATCCTCCGTATTTTAAAGAAATATAAAAAATTCCTCCTTTATTTAAAGCATTACGCGCTCTTTCAAAAATAATTTTTATTTTATTTTTATCTGAATGTAAAAGTGAAGCGAACGAAAAAATAATATCCACATTGTCGGGAAATGAAAATTCTTCAATATCGGCGATTTTAAAATTCGTTTCGGGAACATTTTGTTTTGCAATTTCTATGAGCTTTTCCGAAAAATCCACTCCTAAATAATCGTTTGTGTATTTTATTATTTCTTTGGCGTCTCTGCCGTTGCCACATCCGATTTCAACGACTTTTAAATTTCTCTTGTCATTAAAATAAGAGAATGCTTTTTTAATATCGTTTGCCCGCGAGCCAATACTGTCAAATTTTTCCGCCAAAGATTTCGCGCCTTTATTATAAGAATTCAAAGTTTCTAATTTTTCTTTTTCCATTTTATTTTCGTGAAAAAATGTTAATCTCGTTATCATTAAAAGTCAATTTTATCGTTCCGTTTCGGTCGGTTCTGAAGATTTTTGAGCCGATGTCCGATAATTTCGCCAAGACTTCTTTTGTCGGGTGGCCGTAGGAATTTTTGCCGACTTCAATCACGGAAATTTTCGGAGACACGTTTCTTAAAAATTCTTCAGCTGAAGAATTTTTTGACCCATGATGGCTGATTTTCAAAATATCCGATTTTAAATCGTATTTTTTAATAAGAGCCTTTTCTATGTTTTTGCCGATGTCCGCGGCAAATAAAGCGCTTTTGTTTTCGCTCGTAAATTTAATCACTAAGGCGACATCATTCAGTTTTTTCGTCGGAGGCAAATTTTTCGGCGGGAACAAAATTTCAAAATCATTGCCTTGATATTTTATGCGGTCGTTTTCAGCCAAAATAATTTCCGGAACATTATTGTTTTCAACGGTTTTTTTAAATTCTTTGAAACTCGCGGTATTGTTTTCTATCCCGCTCCAAATAAGCGCGCCGACCCCATATCTTTTTAGAATTTCAATCAGCCCTCCAAAATGGTCAAGTTGAGGATGAGAAAGGATAATTAAATCCACATAGCGGTCAAACGGCGGAAAAATTGAGGATAATTCACCAAGGACTTTATTATCGGGCCCGCCGTCAATTAAAACCTTTATGTTGCCGGGCAGAACAACTAATTCGCTGTCGCCTTGGCCGACATTTAAAAAATAAAGCTCCGGATTTTTATTCGGCTTGTTAAAAATAATTTCAGCCCAGACAACGCCGTCAAAAATAATCAGAAAAATCAGCAACAGAATGATTCGGTTTGATAATTTCATATTTTTACGGCTTAAATCGCTTGGAACGTTTAACGTATATGATAAAGAATATCAAAAATAAGTAGTAAATGACTGCTAGCGGAATGTTAAAACTGCGGATTTGCAGGAGATTGAGACTGCCGACGAATTTTATGACGAAGATTTCGTAAGAAAGAAAAAGATTTACAAACCAGCCGAAAATCAGGGAAAGATAATAAGAAAAAAATCCCAAAATACCCAAAATAAACCCCAGTCCCATTGTCAGGGGAATCACGCTTAAAATCAAAACATTTGACAAAAGAGACAAAAGGGAAAAATTTCCGAAAGAAGAAATCAAAATCGGGGCCACGGCGAGCTGGGCGGAAAGAGTCGTTAAAAAATTTTCTTTTAAAGAAAAAACATCCGATTTCTCTCTGACTTTGAAATAATCTTTGATTGCCGGAAGAAGATAGACGATTCCGATAAGAGCCATAAAAGACAATTGGAAACCGACATCAAATCTTAAAACCTTCGGATTTTCCAAAACCATCAAAAAAGCCGCCACTGCCATTGCGTTTCTGAAACTATAAAGCCGGCCGACCTGGCCGGCCATCAATAAAATTCCGCCCATCATCGCGGCTCTGACGACCGACGGCTCGGCGCCGGTCATTAAAACAAAAGCGATAATCGCGGCTATTGTTAAATAAAACGACAATCTTCTGCTTAAAAAAGCGCTGAAAATATTTGCCACCACCCAGACTAAAATAGTGATGTTGTATCCGGAAAGAGCCACCAAGTGAGTGGTACCGCTTTGAGACATCTGCTGTTTAAACTCTTTTGAAAATTCCGAGCGTTCACCCAAGGTGATTCCCGCCAAGAAAGACGATTTTTCAAAAGACAGGACTTTTTGAAAAACAGCGATGAATTTATTTTTAATTGAAAGCAAAAATTGTTTTATCGGCGAGCCGTTATTTTCCGAAACAGATTCTATTTTCGGGAAATTGGTTGTTCCGTAAACGTTTTCTTTGGCCAAGTAATCCGCGGATTCTTCGTCAACTTTTTTGATAATGCCGTTAAATTTTATCAAATCGCCGTAATGAAGCGCGGGATAGGATTTAAGCGATAATAAAATTTTCCCCGAATAGGGCTTTTTAAGCTCAATAATCAGTTTTTGCCCTTCGCCTTGGCCGTAATTTTTCAAGACCAAGCCGCTAAAATCTATTTTTTTCTCAAAAACAATGCGGGTATTTTTGATTTGATAAATTTCACGGGCGAAATAATAAAAAGCGCCGGCAATAATAAATAAAGACAACAGCGAAAGCCAGAAAATTCTTTTGCCGGTTTCGGGATTTAAATAATGGACGAATAAAAACAAAGCCGCTATTAAGACGGCGGCCGCAATAATGATTAAAAAACTTAATCTAGAACCGGCGAGAAAAATCCCTATGAGAAAAAATAAAATAAGATAAAAAGAAACATCGTAAACGCGCATTCATATATTATAAGGCTTAAAAATAAAGATGGCACCCGCAGGGGCGCCAAGATTTTTTAATAATGAGATTTGGAGTATCACTGGGTTATGCCGATTAAATGCCCGTCTTTTACTTCAGCCATTAGCGGAGAAGCCACATTGTAAGTTTTTAATAATCCGTTTGGTATCGGGATTCGGCCGTTGATTGGGACCACTTGTTCGCAAACGGCATTTATAAAATCGGGGATTCTTCCGGAAAATTTAAACTGCTTCAAAAGACTCTCGATTGTTTTTTGTTTTGTTCTGTTTTTCAGCCGCTGGTTTTTGCCAAGTCCTTTGCCCATATTCCCTCCTCTTTTATTGTTGGTTTATGATAATTATTTAAATGACTATTTAATAGAATAGCTTATACTATAAATTTCGTCAACCCCGTAATAGTCCCGCCGTGGCGGAATCACTACATGGTCAAATCCGCGCCTAAGGCGCGGGACTAATATTCCATTCCCTTTTTCATTGACCGCTTGTTTTTATTAAAATGATGTTTTATTTCTTTCATCTCGGTGACAATGTCCGCTATTTTTATAAAACTTTTTGGCGCATTGCGGCCGGTCAGGATTACATCCAACGCGGATTGACGCTGATTTTTACGCTGATTAACGCAGATGGGTTTTAAAATTTTCAAAACGTCGGCGGCTTTGATCAATTTCAAATCAACGGCGTTATTGATTTCGTCCAAAATAATCAAATCGTATTTTCTCCCGCCAGCCGGCGGATTAATCGCTTTTTTTGCCAACTCCAAACCTTTTCGCGCTGATTTTTTATGTTCTTTCAAAGGCAGTTTATCGTCCAAAATTCCGACAAATCCTCTGCCGGCTTTTACAATAGCCATTCGCTCGCCTAATCGGGCAATTTGCTTAAAAAACTTATCTTCTCCGGAAATCCACGGTCCTTTGATAAATTGGATCATTAAAACTTTTTTATTTTGCCCAAGCGCCCGAATTGCCTGGCCCAGAGCCGCGGTTGTTTTACCTTTGCCGTTTCCGGTAAACACTAAAATCATTGTCAAATTTTCGCATATTGCGATAAATTTGACAATTTTAAATATCCCCGCTATTATTTAATCAATGTTTAATAACCCGACAGCAGTCTTGAACCTGTTAGGATTGTTGCTACTTCTTAGAAAGAAGCGGTTTTCGTCGGGCAAATTTTAAACATTAATTAAATAAAAAGAGAATCTACATCCCGGCGAAAACCGGGATTTTGTTATTTTAAAAACCAATAAAAAGGAGGGATATTAATGGAGATATTAACTTGTCCGAATGAACCGTGCGACGAAGCGATTTTGCAGGAAAGAAGTTCGAAAGAGAAAAGCAGCAAGAAAGTGTATCAATGCGTTTTCTGTCAAAGGAAATACATTAATGGCGAAAACGGGCTGGTTGAACTGGAATCAGAAAGAGTAATTCCCTTGTGAAATTTTTAGAGGCGGCACGATGCCGCCTCGTTGTATTTTGGTGAGCCGCGCATCGCGCGAAAATTTTGTGGAAAATAATTTAGTTAGTTTTGG
>CAYIEH010000014.1:0-15841 GCA_964362385.1 uncultured Candidatus Saccharibacteria bacterium | reverse complement strand
TAATCTTTCTGGCGGCACCTGGACTAACCTTACTGCTACTGCTCCTGTGCCGTTTACTGTAGGTTTGGGTGGCAGCATTGCTTACGACGGCTCAGGTAATTTTTATGCATTGGGGGGTAGCACTAACTTCGCTAAAGCGTTTTTCCCTTATCTCTCCTCCGGCACTTATACTTCCGCGGCTATTGATTTAGGGCAAGCGAGCGATTTGACGACTTTGAGTTTTAGTTCCAGCAGCGTTTCTGTCGGCGGCAACGAAGTTCCGACAATGACATCCAACACAGCCCCTTCTCCTTATGTGGCAAGCGCGGACAGCAATACCGCTGACCAAGCTTATTATCCGCAATGGAAAGCGTTTAATCATGCCACAGGAGGATATAATCATTGGATAACTTATGCCACTTCCGGCTGGCTTTCGTTTGATTTTGGTTCCAGTAATGAAAAAAGAATTGGCAGTTATGGAGTCAGAGGTCCTGACAATAATTATGCTTATCTTAGTGGTGCTCCGAAAAATTGGACATTTGAAGGTTCCAATGACAACACTAATTGGACAGTATTGGATACGCAAACAAATATAACAAGTTGGACTGCCAGCGAACTAAAAACTTTTTCAATAGCAAACCTAGGTTCTTACAGATATTACAAATTAAATATCTCCGCCAATTGTGGTTATTCATCCTATACAGCAGTGGATGAATTAGAGCTTTATGGCGGCAAATATCTTATGGTAGACGCCCGCACCGGCAATACGGCAACGCCTGACGGCACTTGGACAAGCTGGCAAACAAATATTTCAAGCGGAGGAAGCATTTCGGGGCTGACCGGCAATCGTTATATTCAATATCGCGCCAATCTTTTCACGACTGACACTTCCGTCACTCCTTCCTTGGACGACATTACTGTCAACTATAATTATTATCCGGCTTCCCAAACTTTGACTTCATCCCCTTATGATTCAAACAGCGCGGCGAATATTTTAAGCAAAATTCAATGGACGGAAGATTATCAACAAGCCGTTTTAAATACATCGGGTTTGATTTCTTATTGGAAGATGGATAATGATAACTGGATTGACAGCAAAGATTCTAATAATGGAACAGCGGCTGGCGGCGCGACTTTTGGAACGGCAAAATACGGTTCAAATAGTGGAAGTTTTGACGGAACGGATGATTATATTAATATAGGAAATCCAGATTCTTTAGCATTAACAAATAATTTCACGGTGGAGTTTTGGATGAAAGCCGCTGTTAGTCAAAACGCTCTGTGGGATCCCATATCGCATGGGCATACTGCCAATACTGGTTGGGTTGTGCAAAATAGTAACACTGATTATAAGCTACAACTTCTTTTCCCTCCAAGCTTCGGGGCTCTTTATAGCACTGCTGCCATGAATGACAATGTCTGGCATCATATAGTTATTGTTAGAAGTTCAACATCAGGGCTTCTGTTGTATGTGGACGGCGCATTAAATAATAGCGCGCCCTCCAACACTTCTGATATAACTTTAACAGGCTATAATTTTACTATAGGGAAGGACCCAACTAATGGAAGAAATTATACAGGCTTCCTTGACGAAGTAGCGGTTTATAGTACACCACTTTCGGCCAGTACCATTGCAGAGCATTATAACAGTAGTTCCAAGCCAACAGGCACGGATATCAAATTCCAACTTCGCACTTCTTCTAATGGCTCCACCTGGACTGATTGGCTGGGACCGGATGGCACGAATGCTTCGTATTTTACCAACGCAAGCGGCACTGACGCTATGCCCAGCGCTTTTTCAGACGGTGCAAATGACAGGTATTTCCAATACAAAGCGTTCTTGACTTCCAACGGCAGAGGCACGCCGACTTTGAGCGGTGTCACCGTCACTTATGTAGTTAACGCGCCGCCGTCGTTTGACGCGACCTTCGGCACGAACGGCGTTTCTGTTTCGCAAATATCAAGCGAGGTCGATGCCAATTTCGGCAAGGCGCAGATACAATATTCAATCAAAGACATTGATGCCACCACAGGCACAAATACTCCCGGCTACATCACGCCTTCTTTTGAATATTCCACAAACAGCGGTTCAACCTGGACAGCTATCACAAGCGCGACCATCAGCACAAGCACAGCTCCGACAGGCGGAGGATTCAGCGCTTATTTGGGAAACACGACTAACATGGTTTCTAACACCAGTTTCCTGACTTACACGGTTTTTTGGGACGCAAAAACCCAGACTGCCGGCACTTATTCAACAACCACTCAAATCAGGGTAACTGCGAACGACAATGAAGCGGCGAATAACACGGCTACGGCAACTTCCGCGACTTTTACTTTGGATGTTAAAAATCCGACCATTACGACTTCTAAGCTGGACGCTTCCAACAGCTTTATAACATTAAACATTTCAGACGACAGCAATTTTTCCTATATGGCGTCCAATAACAGCGATTTTACCGCTGACGGTTCCAACGCCATAAGCGGCGCGTGGCAAGCTGTCGGAGGAACTTCAATAAACACCACTTCCACATGGACTTATTCCGCTTCGTCAACTTACCCGACTGTTTATTTGCAAGCCAAAGACCCCCTTAATAACGCGGTTTCATCAACTATTGTCGCTCCTTATTTGCCCCAGTATTTTGACTTAAAAGACATTTCCAATGTCAGAGTCGGTATTTTTAAAAACTTTTTGAGCTGGGGCGTTTACACCCCGACTTCCACGGCGCAATTTTCTTCGTACAAATTATACCGTTCAACTGACAGCGTCAACTATTCTATTTTGGTAACCAATGAAGATGTTAATTTGAATTATTATACGGATAGCGGATTGTCTTCATCCACGATTTATTATTATAAGGTTCGGACAATTGACACTGACAACGATGTTTCCCCGTATTCCCCGATTATAAGCCACGCGCCTAACGGCCAAGGCGGAACAGATTTTACTCCGCCGGTAATTTCCGCCATCACCGTCCCTTCAACGGCGGCCGGAACTTTGCAAAGCACTTGGGCGAAAATCACCTGGACCACGGACGAACTCGCCAATTCAGTTGTTGAATATTCAGTATCGCCAAGCGTTGCGTTTGGCAGTATTAAGACAGTTGACACTTATGTAACGAGCCATAGTGCTACTGTCACGGAGCTGACTCCGAATACAACTTATCTTTTCAGGGTAAAATCAGTGGATGTGATGAATAACTCGGCAACCAACGACAACGGCGGAGCCGGATATTCATTCACGACAACGGGCGGACCGACTATTTCCAATGTCGCGCTCGTTAATTTATCGGCTAAGACAGCCACTATACGCTGGCTTACCAATACAGATTCAAATTCTTACGTTATTTACGCGCCCAACTCGGTATTTCTTGCGTCATCAACAGTGGGAAGCGGTTCTTTAGTGGGAGCAAGCGCGTATGCCAGCTCCACCGGCACTTACGAACATAGCGTTGCTTTATCCGGTCTTTTAGAAGGAACCAATTATTGGTATTATGTGCAATCCACGGATGGCAGCGGCAATACTTCAATAAACAACAACGGCAACAGTTATTATACTTTTACAACAACCATTGATAATGTGCCTCCTGTAATTTCCGGCATTACCACTCCGGTTATCAGCTCCAACGCGGCTGTCATTGTCTGGGTGACAGATGAATTATCAAGCACTCAACTGGCTTACGGAGGAGCAAGCGGAAGTTATCCGAACACCACAACCTTGGATTCAACTTTGACGATTTCCCACGTGGTCAGCCTTTCCAATTTATCAGCGAAGACTAAATATTATTATGTGGTTAAGTCAACTGACGCGGCGGGAAATTTAGCCACGTCCGCGGAACAGAATTTCACTACTGCCGAAACAAATGTTGTGATAATTACCAGCACAGCCGGAGGCTCGGCGCCGGCTCCCCAAGCGGACACGACTCCGCCGACAATCAGCGACATAAAAGTTGAACCTGTCGGGTCTTTTGACGCGACCATTGCCTTTAACACGAGTAAGGCCGCGACCGCTTTTATGGATTACGGCAAAGACACCAATTACGGGTTGGTTGGCGGAGATTCCAATTTGTCCACATCGCATAAAATATATGTTAAAGGATTGGTAATGGGAACAGAATATCATTTCAAGTTAAAGGCGATAGACAAGTCGGGCAATTCCGCTTATTCCGTTGACCAGGATTTTAAAACAAAATATTTCACCGAGTCATTCAATAAATTAAAAACTTTGGAAAACGCCGCCCAATTCCAGCAGGAAGCGGAAGACGCCATTGAATCAATTTTGCCGAGCATCCTCCCGCCGTTTATTGAAAAGCCGGAAGTTGTAGATATCACGGAAAATTCCGCGACAATGAAATGGAGAACGAATATTAGATCGTATTCGGCTGTTTCATACGCAGAGGGAACGGAGTATGATGCCGCAAAACCAAATCCCTATGTTTCGGAAGTGGCGGAAACGTTAAATAAAACAACGGAACACCAAATTCAATTAACGGGTCTTAAGTCTAACACTGCCTATCATTTTGCCGTCAAGTCTTTCAGTCTTCCGCAGGTGTCCGGAATCGGCCCTGATATGACTTTTATTACGAAAGCCGCAAAAGTCCAGGCAAGGATTCTTGATGTCAAAAACAATTCTTTCAGAGTTATCTGGTCTACTGATGAACCCGCAAGCTCAATTATTGAATCAAGAAATTTAAGAACCGGAGAAATTAACAGGAAAATTGATGAAAACAAAAAGACTTATCACGAAATGATTATTGACAATTTGATTCCGGCAACCAAATACGAGGTTAAAGTTTCCGGCTACAATGAAAAAGGCAATCTGCTTGAAGCTGTGGAAACTTTGACTGCAATTACCAGCCAGGACGTTACTCCTCCGGTTATGACTTCGTTTAAAGTTGAGAGCGCTTTGGTTCCCGGAAGAACAGACAGGCTTCAAACGGTTGTTTCCTGGCAGACCGACGAGCCGGCGACTTCAGTGATTTATTACGGCGAAGGCGCGGCCGCTTATGAAAAAGAACTGCCTAATAAGGTTGAAGATCTGAACAGTTATGTCCAAAATCACGCCATTATCATTTCCAATCTTAAGCCCGGAACTATTTATCAAATTAAAATCGGGTCAGCCGACCAAAGCGGCAATGAAGCTGTGTTCGGTCCCAGAACCATAATCACCCCGAGGCAAAATGAATCGGTATTTGATGTCATCTTTAAGAACTTTGAAGACACTTTCAAATTCTTGAGAAATGTCGGGCAATAGGAGTATCCACGAATACACGAACAAGGATGAATACACGAATATGACGGAAAAACTATAGCCAAATATAGAATTGATTTTGTTGTGGAAAATAAAATTGTTATTGAATTAAAAATTAAATCCAAGATGGGTTATGTGCATTTAAAACAAGTATTGGAATATCTTAAACAAAGTCGCTTAAAGTTGGGTATAATTATCTATTTTACTAAAGATGGTGTAAAATATAAAAGATTAGTCTATTAGTGTCTATTAGTGTATTTGTGGATACTCCAACGAATAAAACAAAAATTCTTTTAGTTGACGATAATGAAATAATCCGGATTTTTTTTCGGGATGTTTTTTGGTTGCATGGTTTGGATGATAATTTTGATTTGAAGCTTGCCAGCGGGGTTGAAGAAGCTCAAAAAATAATTCAAGACCCTTCCACGAGGCCGGATATTATTTTCCTTGATTTGGTGATGCCGATGAAGAAAGGCGAAACAACAGTTACTTCTTCTGAAGCGGGATTTTTTCTTTTAAAAGAAATTAAAGAAAATCCCGCATATAAAAATATTAAGGTCATTATTTTTTCCAGCTATTCCGACAAGGGTTCAATGGACCAGGCCAAGAAAGCCGGAGCTGATATGTTTTTAACGAAAGAAGAACATCTGCCTCAGGATTTGGTCAGGGTGGTTGAGGGATTGACTAAGAAAACTTAAATATGAATCCGATTATTAAATTAGAAAACGTAAATTTTTATTACGATAAAGGCAAACCGTCGGAAGTTTGGGCGTTAAAAAACACTGACCTGGAAATATATAAAGGCGACTATGTTGCTTTTTTTGGACCGTCGGGTTGCGGCAAGACCACCCTTCTTTATCTGATAAGCGGAATTGAAGTCGGCAAGCTGGAAACCGGAAGAGCCCTTATAAACGGAAGGGATATTACCCAGCTCTCCAAAAAAGAATTGGCGATTTTCAGGCAAATCGGAATCGGAATAATTTTCCAGCAGTTTAATTTAATTCCTTCAATTTCAGTTCTTGACAACGTATCTTTGCCAATGGCTTTTTTGGGCATTTCTCTGAGCAGAAGAACAGAAGAGACATTAAGATTATTGGAAAGATTGGATATCAAACATTTAGCCAACCGGTTTCCCCACGAGCTTTCAGGCGGCCAGCAGCAAAGAGTCGGCATTGCCCGGGCTTTGGCCAATAATCCGCCGATTATCATCGCTGACGAGCCTCTGGGCAATCTTGATTCTGAAAACGCCAATAAAGTCCTTGAATTTTTAAAGGAATTGAATGAAAAAGACGGACGGACCGTTATTATGGTTACTCACGAAGCGTGGAGTTTGAAGGATGTCAAGAAAATTTTTTATATGAAAGACGGAGAAATTATCCAGACGGAAGAATCAAGAGGATCGCAGGCGGTCGCCAAATCCCTTTCTTCCAAGCTTTATAAGGAACTTTTTCCGGAGCTTCCGGCTTCGGAAGTAATGGCCAAATCGTTGTCGCATCTTTTTTTGAGGGGGTATTCAGTGGACGAAATCAAGCGGTTTGAATTTTTTCTCAGCCAAAGATTCAGCAATAAAATAGACGCCGATATTTTTATGAAAGTTTTAGACAGGCCGTATAAAGAAGGGGGAGTCGGCTTATGGAAAACAAAGGCTTTAAAAGTCGCCAAATGGACCGAAGAACTTATAGCCAGCAAAAAGCAGATTGAGGATATTTATAAAGAATTGGAAGCCCGGCCGGAGACTCCTATTTATGAGGAAATAAGGAGGATCAGAGACTGGCTGCTTGAAGAATATAAGGGTAAAATTAGCGAGCTCCAAAAAATCAGATTGGATGAAATTTTGTCGGAAAGAATCAGAAATATCATAACCGCGGATAATTTTATAAGCATTTTGAATCTTCCTAAAAATCAGTTTGGCATCGGCCTGTCTTTCAGATCAGCTCACAGAATTTCCGAGAAATTAGAATCAATTTTAGAAAAAGACAATTCGGAATTAACTCCCAAAGGGGCATAAATCCGGAAACTTTTTTGGCGAAGGAAGATTGATTTTGATAATTTTTAGATTTAGATATAATTTTAATTATGCCTGACAATGTTATTTCTAATCAGGACGGGGATATCAGCCATCAGCTGTCTTTCTCGGATTTATTCCGGCTTTCTTTAAGAATTTTTAAGACAAAGCCTATCCGGACTTTTTTGACGATTTTTGGAATGTCGGTCGGCATCGGCGCGGTTTTGTTTTTAATTTCTTTAGGTTACGGTCTGCAATATATTTTAATAGGGAAACTGGTGACAACGGAAGATTCTCTGATAACGCTGGGAATTTCTTATCCGCCGGAAAGCGCGTTAAACATTGACCGTCAGAAATTGGAAGAAATTTCTGAAATTACTGAAGTCGGAGAAGTCAGTCCCGTTGCAGAATTTCCCGCTGAAATCAAGATAGACGGCTCAACAGGTTTGATTATAACGAGAATTGTCAATCCTAATTATTTCAGATTATCCGGATTAGCCCCGGATATCGGTTCTGCTTTTAAAGAAGACCAGGCGGGCGTTGTAATTTCCAACCAGGCGGCAAAATTGATAAATTTAGATGTCGGCCAATCGTCTGTCGGGAAATCCATTTCTTTCAAAATATCCTATCAAAACGAAAAATCAGGAACGGTTGAAGAAGCGGATTTAATCAAGCCGCTGTCTTTAACGGGAATTATTATTGACGATCTTCAGCCGCCATTCGCTTTTATTCCTTCAAGATATGTTTCAAAAGAGCCGCCGTTTTTTAAAGAAATTTTAGCGAAAGCCCAAAACATTGATTTAGTTGAAAAACTCAGAGATCAGCTGATTGAAAAAGGTTTTATCATTTCGGCTAGAATTGATTTGGTAAATCAAGCGAAGAAAGTTATGAATATCATTACAATAGTTTTGGGAGTTTTTGGAATTGCGGCATTGGTGGTTTCGGCAATCGGAATGTTTAATACAATGATTGTCAGTTTTCTTGAAAGGATTTATGAAGTCGGAATTATGAAATCTTTGGGCGCGACTGACCGCGATGTAAAAAATCTTTTTCTGATGGAGTCGTTTCTTATGGGATTTTTAGGGGGAACTTGCGGAGTGTTGCTGGGAGTGGGATCTTCCAAGGTTTTTAATTTAATATTAAATATCTTAGCCAGACATTTTGGAGGAAAATCATTTACTTTATTTATTACTCCTATTTGGTTCGTGATTATTACAATTATTTTATCATCTTTCATAGGCGTTGTTTCGGGTTTTTGGCCCGCTATACGCGCTTCATCTTTATCTCCAAAAGAGGCTTTCAAAAATAAATAATAACTAATTTTAGATATAATTTCCTCAATAAAATTATTTGATTTTATAGAAGTGAATAACATGTGGATAATTAAAGCTTCTTATTCATAAAAACACCAATAAATAGAAGGTTTTTATGATAAAGCCAGAAAAATTTCTGGCTTTATTTTTATTGACTTTAAGGGTTTTGTGGCGCACAATGAAATAAAAGTGGGGAAATGTGGATAAGTATGGGGATAAGTATGGTTTTTGGGGATAACCGATTTTTCTGAGCCGTTTACGGCGAAGTTAAAAATCGAATTACCCCGCCCTCTAAGCAAAATGTATTTTGTTTATGTAATAAAAAATAAAGCAAATAACGATTTATATATTGGCTACACAAATAATTTAGATAGAAGAACAAAAGAACATAAACAAAATTTTCCAAAAGATGAAATTATTTATTATGAAGCATATTTATATGAACAAGATGCAAGAAGCAGAGAGCAAAAATTAAAATATTATGGAAGCGCTTGGCGGGCGCTCAAAAAAAGAATTAATTAATAGAGGGCGGGGTGCTGAAATTTTCAGCTACTCGTTTCACTCATAGGAAAATTTCGCATGTTTATCGGAGAATTTACTCACAATTTAGACGTTAAAGGAAGAGCGGCGATGCCCGCAAAATTCAGAAATAAAATAGGAGCGAACGCGATAATCACGCGCGGTTTAGATCATTGTCTTTTTGTATTTAATAATAAAGACTGGGAAATTTTGGCGCAAAAATTAATCGCTTTGCCGCTGGCGCAAGCCAATTCCAGGGCATTTGTCAGATTAATGCTTGCGGGAGCAATGGATGCCGATTTGGATAAACAGGGAAGAATTTTAATTCCCGATTATTTGAGAGAATACGCCGGATTAAAAAAGAAAATAATCGTAGCAGGCCTTTATAATAGGATTGAAATCTGGGATAGCGAAGCATGGAGCCAATACAAATTAAAAACCGAATCAACGTCTGATGAAATAGCGGAAAAACTAATGGGCTTGCTCTAAATTTTCAAGCCGAAGGCACAGAAAATTTAAATAG
This sequence comes from uncultured Candidatus Saccharibacteria bacterium, assembly GCA_964362385.1. Classification (GTDB taxonomy): domain Bacteria; phylum Patescibacteriota; class Minisyncoccia; order UBA6257; family UBA9933; genus CAYIEH01. The sequence continues at coordinate 6,251 of CAYIEH010000014.1, read as the reverse complement.
CAAACCATTGCCCCGCCCTCTAAGCGCATTGGATATTGTTTATTAATAATACAGAAAATGAATGAAATTATATCAAAAAAAATATTTCAGCAGACATAGAGGGCGGGGCGCTCGATTTTGTACCTTCGCTTACGCTCGGACAAAATCGGCGCACATTCCAGTTCTTTTAAATGAAGTAATAGAAATTTTAGATCCGCAGCCGGGAGAGTTTTTTATAGACGGGACAATCGGAAGTGGCGGCCACAGTTCGGAAATTTTGAAAAAGATCGGGCCGACAGGAAAATTATTGGGAATTGATTGGGATAAGGACGCGATAGAAAATTTTGAGCTAAACCTAAAACCTAAAACCTATAAGCTAAAAGCTATTAAGATGGTTCACGGGAATTACGCTGATTTGCCTGAAATTTTATCCGCCCAAGGCGGATCCGCCTCTGGCGGAAAAAAGCAAAATTTACCGAAAGCAAACGGATTGATTCTTGACTTGGGGTTTTCTTCGGAGCAATTGGAATCGGGCAAACCCGCCTACGCCAACCTGCGCTTCGCCAATGGCTTCGGCAAGGCGAGGGCTTCGGCGGGCAAGGGATTCAGTTTTCAGAAAGACGAAATCCTTGACATGCGGTATAACTCCGAAAGCGGCAATTTAACGGCGGCGGAAGTTCTAAATCAATTCAGTGAAAAAGAATTAGCGGATATTTTTTATAAATACGGCGAGGAAAGACTTTCAAGAAGGATAGCGAAAAAAATTATTGAAGAAAGAAAAAAAGAAAGAATTCTGACAACATTTGATTTAGTCGGAATCATTAAAAAAGCGGTCCCGAGAAGTTATGAAAGAGGCAGACTGCATCCGGCAACAAGAGTTTTTCAGGCGTTGAGAATTTATGTAAATCGGGAACTGGAAAATTTGGAAGCAGTTTTAAAAAATTTAGAAAAAATAGTAAAAAATAGAGGCCGAGTGGCTATTATTTCCTTCCATTCCCTGGAAGACAGAATGGTAAAAAATTATTTTCGGCAGATGGAAAAGGAAGGAAGGGGGAAAATTTTAACAAAAAAGCCGATCAGACCGACCAACTCCGAGGTTATTAATAATCATCGGAGTAGATCGGCGAAGTTAAGAGCTATTATTCTGAATTAAAAATAATATATAAAAAATAATAAACGCAAATTTGAAAATATCCAAATTTATTATTCATTATTTTTAATTTTTTATTTAATCTTCTATGACCATTATTCAAAACAAAAAAACAGAATATAAAGCAGATTTTTTGATTCCGGCTTTAATCTTTGCCTTAATTTTAACCGCAGGCGGCGGAGTTTTCTTTTATAACAGAGTCGTCAATCTCAGCCATGATTTAGACAATTATAAAACAACCCTTCGTGAAATTGAAGTAAAAAACGCAGAATTAAAAAATAATTTTTTTGAAATAACCAACCCTCAAAAATTGCAGTCATTAATAGAAAATGGGAGCTTAATTCTTGATAAAAATCCCGAATATATCAAAAAACAGCAGTTAGTGCAGAATAATTGACGTTTCCCCGCACCTTTTAAGATTTTTGTTCCGTAGCGGAACAAAAATTGAAATAGTTTTTTGGGCGAATAGCGACTAGGTTTAAAATATTGCCGTAATAAAAGGCGCGGGATTTAATTTTTATGAAGTGGCGGATTACCATATTAATAATTTGTTTTGGAATTTCTTATTTATTCCTGATTTCCCGTCTTTACAACATTCAATTCAATCAAAATGCCCATTATGTGGCTGAAGCGGAATCCCAGCAGATTGCTTCCGGAGGCATAAAACCCAACAGGGGCAATATTTATTTTACTGATAAAAATAATAATTTAATTCAGGCGGTTTTAAACAAAGAATATCCTTTAATTTATGCGGTGCCGAAAGAAATCAGGGAAGAAGCCAAGAAGCGCGGAATTAGCGCGCAAAACTACGCGGAACAATTAGCTCCCATTATCAATCAGTCAGCCAGTGATTTAGAAAAAAAATTCAACAAGCCAAACAGCCTTTTTGAACTTTTGGTTTTTAAAGCGGCAGACAATCAAGTTGAAGCCGTTGATAGTCTTAATCTAAAAGGGATTTATATTAAAAATCAAATAAGCCGTTATTATCCGTTCGGCGATTTGGCAAGCCATCTTTTGGGGTTTGTCAGTCCATTGGACGGAAGCGAAGCCGCAGGCAGTCCTTATGATGAAAAAGGCCGTTACGGCATAGAAGCTTTTTTTGACAAAGAACTTAGGGGAGAATCCGGCGAGATAAAAGGCGATAAAATTATTTCTTCTTCTGACGGGAAAAATTTTGTTTTGACGATTGACAGGAATATTCAGGCCGAGAGCGAGGAAATTTTGAAAAAATTGATTGGGAATTGGGAAGCGGAAGCGGGAAGCATTATTGTCCAAAATCCCAGGAACGGAAAAATTTTGGCAATGACAAGTTTTCCCGATTTTGACCCCAATAATTATTCAAAATCGGACATTAAGAATTTTCTTAATCCGGCGGTTCAGGCGATTTATGAGCCGGGGTCTGTTTTTAAAATTATTACTATGGCCGCCGGCATTGACAGCGGGAAAATCACTCCTGACACGATTTACATTGACACGGGTTCGGCAATAATAAACGGAAGAAAAATTATGAATTGGGACAAAAAAGCCCATGGGCTTCAGACAATGGGCGGAGTTATTGAACAGTCAATCAACACGGGGTCTATTTTTGCTGAAAAAACAATGGGGCACGACATTTTTTACGATTATCTGAAAAAATTTAATTTTGACAAACTTACGAATATAGAATTGCCCGGAGAATTAAAAGGCGATTTGCGGAATTTAAAGAAAGGGAAAGACGTTAATTTCGCGACTGCTTCTTTCGGCCAGGGCATCGCCGTGACTCCCGTCAGACTAATCACCGCTGTTTCGGCAATCGCCAACGGAGGCAGTTTAATGAAGCCGCTGATTTTAAATGACGGAAAAGAAGAAGTTGTCGGAAGAGTGATTTCCGAAGAAACCGCCAGAAAAGTCGCGAATATGATGGTTTCCGCCGTGAAGAAAAATATTATCGCCGATATTCCCAATTATTCAGTTGCCGGAAAAACAGGAACCGCGTTTGTTCCGGATTTCGTAAAAGGCGGTTATACGGAGGAAGTTATAAATACCTATGTCGGATTCGCTCCCGCCTGCGTTAAAACTTCCGCCGACGCTAAAGCTTTGGCGGACAAGTCGGCGGGCAAGCCCGCTTGTAATCCGAAATTCGTCATTTTAATCAAATTGGACAAGCCGGCCGGCGCGCCGCTGGCCGGGCAAACCGTGGTTCCCGCTTTCCGGGAACTGGCGCAGTTTATTTTGAATTACTATAATATAGCGCCGGACGGACTGTAAAAATGTAAAATTTAAAAATCAATCCTTCAGTAAACTCAGGATTGACTCTGAGCGAAGTCGAATGGGTCAAAAATCAAAATAATAAATCAAAATTATAAAATAGTTTAAATTTTAAAATTCTAGCATTTTACATTGTCATGTTACATTTTAATATTTACATTTTGAATTAATAGCAGAGAATAGATTTATGCGAAAAATATTATTTAATATATTAAAATATATCATCAAGCAATTGGCTAAACTAATTATTTGGCGTTATAAGCCGGAAATAATCGCCATCACCGGAAGCGTTGGAAAAACTTCCGCAAAAGAAGCGATCTATTCCGTTTTGGCGAATGTGGGCAATTTGAGTTCGGCTGATAAAAAAGGTTTGCGCGTCAGAAAATCAAAGGGCAATTTGAATAATGAATTCGGAGTGCCGCTTACTATTATCGGCGATTGGAAAGAAAACGAATTAAATTTAGTCAGCCGAGCAACTCCGCCAGAGAAATATAAACTCAGAAAATTATTATTTTGGTCAAAAGTAATATTATCCGCGTTAATCCGCGTAGTATATCCGCGTAAATTGGCGCTTGTCCGCCGAAGCGCTAGCGAAGGCGGGTACCCAAAGGTGTTAATTTTAGAATACGGAGCTGACAGACCCGGCGACATCAAATATTTATTAAAGATAGGCCGGCCTAAAATCGGGGTTATAACGGCAATCGGCGATACTCCCGTTCATGTGGAATTTTATGAAAGTCCGGCGGAGGTTGCAAAAGAAAAAGGAAAATTAATTGAATCGCTTCAAACAGGCGGTTTTGCGGTTTTGAATTTTAACGACGTATACGCTATGAATATGAAAGAAAAAACGCGGGCGAATATTCTGACATTCGGTTTCAATGATGGCGCGGACATAAAAATTTCTAATTTTGAAAATTATCTTCAGGCGCGGATTGACGCAGATAAAACGCAGATAAACGCAGATACTATCTGCGTAAATCCGAGTAATAATCTGAGAGAATCTGCGTTGGAAGGTGTTTCTTTTAAAATAGAATACGGAGGCAGTTTTGTGCCGATTAATTTAAAAAATGTTTTCAGCAGAACGCAGGCGTATGCGGTTGCCGCGGCATTTTGCGTTGGAATTATTTACGGCTTGAATTTGGTTGAAATCGCGGAACTTATTGAAAGATATTACATTCCGCCCAAAAGAAGGATGAATTTAATTAAAGGAATTAAAGAAAGCTGGGTTATTGACGACAGCTATAACGCGTCGCCGCTATCCGTTAAAGAGGCATTAGCCGTTTTAAAGGACTTAAATATCGGACGAAAAATCGTCCTGTTGGGTGATATGCTTGAACTGGGAAAATATTCAATTGAAGCGCATGAAAACGCGGGTAAAATAGTTGGCGAAGTCGCAGATGTTTTAATAACCGTGGGCCCTCGCGCGCAATTTATCGCGGATAAAGCCAGGCAGTCGGGAATGCCGCCGGAGAATATTTTTTCGTTTCACACGGCGGATGAGGCGTTGCCCGAGATTAAAAAAATAATCAAGAAAGGAGATTTAATTTTAGTTAAAGCGTCCCGCGCCATCGGACTTGATAAAATTGTGGACGAAATAAAAGAGATGTGATAAATTTTATCAGATTTTTAATTCTGCCCCTATCGCCCCGCGCTAATCCACCTTCGGCGGATAGTACGGGGTAAATCTAGTGGCATAAGAATATCATTGTTCCTTGCCCCGTATAAAATTTGTGCTAATCTCATTTTATGGCCCCATCGTCTAGTGGCCTAGGACACTGCGTTCCCCGCCTGCATGCCGTTATCGTCTAGTCTGGTCCAGGACACATGGTTCTCATCCATGTAACCCGGGTTCGAATCCCGGTGACGGCGCATAACATTTCGGAGGGCAAGTCATCGCAGGAACAGGGGTTCAATTCCCCTTGGGGCTGCTGAATTTTTAGCGCGGGGTTATAGCGTTGGAACCGGGGTGCCCCGCGTCGCTTCACGCCGATTCCCCGTGGGGCGCCAATCCACAATTAGAAATCGCAAAGCGGTTGTCAAACGGGGCAAACAGGCGGATTTTTAAATATTTTAATGTATGGCGTACAGGATTTATTTCTAAGGTATTATCTGGTGGTATTCTTCTATCATTTTTTCTAAATCCAATCGCAGATGTCTCATCCAATTTATTTTTACTTTGAAAATTGCGAAATCCAACCCTGGAACCAAAAGATACGGACCGTAATAAAGTTTCAATAAATCTTTTTTGTTTTTTGATATTTCTTTAAAAAATTTTTCCGCCTCATTTCCTTCTAAAAGTTGGGCTTCGCCTTGCATTTGTATTGTTCCCGGTTCAAGTTCCGTTCCCACAACGATTGCCACATTTTTGTTTGTTTGGATATTTTTGAACTTTCTGGTTTGTCTCCGCGTTATGAAATAAAAATTAAAATCATCGTCAATACTGAATAAAATCGTTGCCGCAGTCGGTTCGTTGTTTTCCGAGATAGTTGAAATAACAGCCACCTCTTTTTCATTAAGAAATCCAAACGCGCGCCTTTTTAAACCTTCTTTATCCTCCATATTTTAATTATAAATCAAAAAATAAAAAAACAAAATATAAATGTGGATAATTTTAAACTTGGCGGAGGGTACAGGATTTGAACCTGTGAGGGGTTTCCCCCAACTGGTTTTCAAGACCAGCGCCATAAACCGCTCGGCCAACCCTCCTTTCCGAGTGGACCCGAGGGGAATCGAACCCCTATTTCCCGGATGCAAACCGGGTGCTCTGCCACTAAGCTACGGGCCCCAAATAAAAATTTTTCTTCAAGTAAATTTTGGTGGTCTATTCTTGAAATAGTTCGGACGGTTTTCGCCGCCGCAAGCGGCGGCGAGGAAA
>CAYIEH010000013.1:0-16427 GCA_964362385.1 uncultured Candidatus Saccharibacteria bacterium | reverse complement strand
TCAACAATGATTGGCGGTCCGGTGAGCGCGAGTTCAACCGGAGGCACGGCTCCTAGCGTGTCATGGGCTTTTGTGTTTAACTTCACGACTCCGCCGGTTGTTCCTCAGGGCGGCTCGCTTGAGCTGGAACTTAAAGGAGATGTTGCTTCTAATGCGTCTCAAGCCGCGTCATCTAACGCTGTTTATGTCTTCAAGATTGCTACAACTACTGACATAACAGCGCTTGGACAGGGTTCAAATACCGCGCTTACTACAAGCACCATTACTTTGAGTCCGACTACTGCGGTATCCGGAAACAACATCACAACCGTAAGAAGCAAGCTTACCTTGTCTTCAGCGGCTATCGGAGCTACTTCTGCCAGAGTCAGAAGCGCGATTGATGATATGGCCAACATAACCTTTACGGCTGATGCGGCTGATCCAATCACGGTTAACACCGTATCTCTGACATTCAGCGGATTTGCGGTAAGCACAGGCACATCGGTGTCGGTCAACTTAATTGACCCGTCAACCGGTAGTGACTGGAACAGCGGTTCAGCTTCAAACTGCACCACTACCAGTAATTCCTGCACTCTTGGTTTCGCTTATTCTGGCGCCAATATTCCGACAATCAGCGCCGGCACTTCAAAGACCATTAAAGTAAGAGTTAATTCCGCCAGCTTCTACAATGCAGCCAGCGCGGGAGACGGACTCACGATCTTTATGAACACCGCAAGCAGCAGCTTAGCTGCCAATGGTACAGCTATCAATTGGGGCGACGGTTCAACCACCAATGGTCTATATCTTGAAACCACGATTGTTCCGATTACTGTGTTTAACGGAAGCTTTGAGTAAACTGATAATCTGATTTGATGTTTTCCGATAGCGAATAATCGGACAAATCAAAAACCCCCTAAGGGGGTTTTTGATTTCGCTGATTTTACTGATAAAACTGATTTATACCGATGATTGTTTGATGTAAAACCAAAGATGTGATAAGTTAAATTAGTTATGGTAAATAAAAAAGTTCCCGATTTTCTGTATGAGGAAGAATCTTATAAAATTAGAGGAGCTTGTTTTAAAGTCTACAATTCTTTAGGAGGCGGGATTAAGGAAAAGATTATTGAGAAGGCGTTAAAAAACGAATTTGAAGTTTTAGGATTTAAAACGGAGAATCAGATTAAAATAGATGTCATTTACAATAACGAAAAAATAGGAGTTTATATTCCAGATTTTATTGTGAATAACGTTATTATCATAGAATTAAAATCCAAACCATTTATAACAAAAGAAGATGAAAAACAATTTTGGGGATACCTCAAAAATTCTAATTATAAACTGGGATTTTTGATAAATTTCGGCGCGCAGAAACTAATTATTAAAAGATTCATTCATACAAATAAAATACTATCAGCATAAATCCGTTAAAATCAGTATTAATCAGCGTTTTAAACAATGTCTTCACAAACTATCGTCAGAACAATTCAATACTTGATATACGCGCTTATTATCACTATTCCCTTGGTTTATTTCCCGACAATAATAATGCCTTTTCAGCTGAGTAAGACAGTTGTTTTTCAGATTCTGGCGGAAATTATTTTTGTTTTATGGATTGGGCTGGCTATTTTTGATAAAAAATTTAGGCCGAAGTTGACGCTGTTAACAATAGCTTTGGGCATTTTTATGTTTGTGGTCACCCTTTCGGCGATTTTCGGGCCTGATTGGCGTACGGGTTTATGGTCTGACGAATCCAGAAGTTTAGGAGTAGTGGCGCTTTGGCATTTTTTTGTCTTGTATCTCGTTATTTCGTCTTTGAAAAACGGAACAGATTGGAAGAAATTATGGTTTTTAAGTTTTTGGACTGCGGTTGCGGTTTCTTTAATAGGAATTTCCCAAAAATTTATCGTTTTTCCAAACGGCGCAAATCCATGGCTTCATATTATTTACCCCGTCATTCCGGAAAGGATCGGTTCCACTTTCAGTAATTCGGCTTTTATGGCCGGCTATCTGCTGTTTAATTTTTTTATCGGAATTTATCTTTTCGCTTCGCGAAAAACGCGGATTAATGCGGATATAAACACGGACCAACGCGGATATAAAAATTGGTTTTTGGTATTAGGAATAATTTTAATTTTAGTCGCGATTTTTCTTTCGCAAACATTGGGAGTGATGGTCGGATTGTTTGCGGGTATTTTATTTTTATTAATATATTTCGCCGTAAACCCCGTTAGAAATCACGTCTGCGTTGCCGCGCCCGAAAGGCCTTTGGGGCTGGTTATTTCTAACGGGGTAAAAAATCAGAATTTGGAATCCGGATTTAATTTGCGGAAAGCATCGGCGGTTTTACTGATTTTACTGGTTTTATTCGCCGGATTATTGGCAATAACTAAAAATTCTTCATTCTGGCAAAAAATTCCCGGTTTTAAACGGATTGCCAACTTTTCTTTTCAGGAAGATTCTGTCGCCGGCCGGTTGACTACTTGGCAATTGAGCTGGAATGCGTTTAAAGAAAAGCCGTTGCTTGGCTGGGGGTTTGAAAATTTCCGCATTCCTTTTGATAGACACTATGATCCTCGGCTTTTAACCCGAAATGCGAGTGGCACATATTGGGATAAACCGCATAATGTTGTTTTGGAATATCTGACAACTACGGGCATCTTGGGATTGGCAGCTTATCTCGGGATTTTTATCGCGGCGTTTTATATTTTAATTAAAAACAAAAAAAATTCCGCGAACTTCTACGAATTTCCATTAATTTCCGCCTTGCTAATCTCTTATTTCGTTCAGAACGTATTTATTTTTGACACAATCGGAACGTATTTGATGTTTTTTATTATTTTAGCATTTATAGATAATAGTTATTCTGTTAATAAGTTATTAAATAAACCTAATAACTTAATAACCAATAACACAATAACTAATCACAATAACTTAATAATTCAAAAGGCAATCACGGGAGTTTTATTATTGACGGCGTTGGTTCCCATCTATTACAATTATCAGATATTTAAAGGCGCTAATTACGAATATTGGGGAGTGAATTATTTTTTGAATCAGCTGACTGAAAGCTCTTTGCTTTCTTTTAATAAGGCGCTTATGGCCTCAACGCCTTACATTGACGATATTAGAAGAAATTTTGCCAACACCATAAAACAAGCTTATCAACAGGGTATCAACTACCCGGGCTTAGAGGATTTACAAGACAAATTAGCCGGTCATTTGAGATTAGTGATCGAACGTCATCCTTTGGGATTTTTAAATTATTTGACCTTGAGTGAATTTGAAAATGTTTTTTACGGGTTTAACCCGGACTATCTTAAAGAATCCGAAGATTCGGCGCTTAAGGCATTAGAATTAAGCCCGAAACGCCAACAAACCCTTTACGTTTTAGGGAAGGTTAGATTATTAAAGGGCGACATTGCCGGAGCATATAAGACGTTTGAAGAGGCGGTTAACACAAGCCCGAATTCAGCCGAACCTCATTTCTATTTTGCCTTGGCGGCTTACGGTTTTGGGGATGCCAAGAAAGGCGCCTCGGAATTGGCTGAAGCGGAACGATTAGGCAGAGGCCCTCAAAAAATTGAGGAACTTGTCGTTTTAGGGAATTATGTCGGAGATCTTGACCATGATTATAAAAAGGCCATTACATATTATAAGGCGGCGATGGGTTTTCTTGATAAAAAATTTACAAGCCCGGCTATTCTTAGAGATGAGGTTTTGTTGAAATTGGCAATTGCTTATTATTTCGACAAAAACTATGAACAATCTCGTCAGATATTTTTGGAAGTAAATAAATCGGTTAATTTGAAATCTTTGCCGATGTATCCTGACCTTGAACCGGTCTTGCAGGAATTGGGAATTAACTTATAACTGATGACCAATAATTTATTGAAAATTTCAAAATTTTTTCTTTATTTAGCGCCATTTAGCGTGGTACTTGTTTATCAGGGCACGATTTTTCCATTTATTGTGGGGAAGTATGTTTTTTTCAGAACAATTATTGATTTGGCGTTGGTGTTTTTTGTTTGGCATTGGGCCACAAATAATAAACTTACGACTTACCCGCTTCGCAAAGGATTCAGCGAGGCGAGCGACTTACCCGCTTCGCAAAGGATTCAGCGAGGCGAGCGACTTACGACTTTATGGCAACAGCCGTTGGTTCTTGTGGTAGCGTTATTTACATTAATTTTCGTTTTGGCGGGATTTTTCGGCGTTAATCCAGCGGCTTCTTTTTGGTCTAATTTTGAACGGGGCGAAGGCGGTTTTCAGATGATTCATCTGTTTATTTTTTTTATTCTTCTTGGGCTGACTTTTAAAGATGAAAAATCATGGAGAAAAATGTTTGTTGTTTCGTTTTGGACAGCGGTTTTAGTTATTCTTTACGGCATTGCCGCTGCCATGGAAATCGGCAATTTCGTCGGTTCTAATTTATGCACAAGATTTGCCGGTTCATTGGGTAATCCGGCTTATACCGGAACATATCTGATTTTTGCGATATTTTACGCCGCGTATTTAGCCAATGAAGAAATATCAAGGAGGAAAAAATGGTTATGGCTCAGTCTAATAGTGTTATTTTTCATCTTTTTGCTTCTGACTCAAACCAGAGGAGCTTTATTGGGTTTGGGAGTAGCGATTATTTTCGGACTTTTTTATCTTTTCTTTTTATTATCAAAAGGGAAAATCAAAAACATTGTTTTGGTAACGGCAATTTTACTGATTGTTTTGGGCTTTTTGGGATTTCATTTCCGACGCTCCATAAATATAGCGCCGTTTTGTCCGGCGGAATCAGGCGGAAACAGAATTTTAGACGTTGATTTTAAAACCGAAAATTTCCAAACAAGATTATTGCTTTGGAAAGAATCAATTAAAGCTTTTAAAGAACGGCCGATTTTGGGATGGGGACCTGAAAATTTCACTGTTGCTTTTGAAAAGTATTACGATCCTTATTTTACAACCTGGTATGACCGGGCGCATAATATATTTTTTGACTATTTAGTAATGACGGGGCTGTTGGGCTTAGTCAGTTTTTTGGGGATATTCGGAGTTTATTTTTGGCAATTATTCAAATTTAACAAACGACCGACAACGGGCAACTTACAACAAAATAATGATAAGCAAAAGTCGTTAGTCGTAGGTCATAGGTCGTTAGTCGGCAATGCGTTGCTTTTTGCTTTGCCGATTGCTTATTTGATACAAGGGTTGGTATTGTTTGATGTTTTGCCGATATATATAAATATTTTTCTGTTTTTGGCATTCGCAAATTGGATATTTAAAAAAGCAAAAATATAATCATCGGCAAGCAAAAATATGAACGATTTATTAAAACAAATTATTGCATTCTCCGTTTCCATTATCGTTGCTGCGGCGATTTATTTCGGCGCTTATTTGCCGTTGCGCAAGTCACAAATGCACATAGACGCCATCTTAAATCTTCAGAACGGCAAAGTCCATTCCGTCGGCGATTTAAATGATTTATTTGACCCTGTTTTGGATTTTTATTCTCCGATCGGCCAGGACGAAATAACTTCATATTATTTGGGGATTTTAATTAATATAATAAATCAACAAACCGATAGAACCGTAATTGATGTTTTGGCAAAACAAGCAGAGAATCGGATGGCGCCGATCTTACAAGTGGAAAAGGGATTCAGCTTTAACCAGAATTTGTACACGCTCGGTTCAATTTATAAGATTGCGGCGATTAAATTCAAGGATAAAGTTTATTATGACAAGGCTGTAAATATTTTTCAGGAAGGTTTGGAATATAGCCCCAAGCGATTGATTTTTTTGAAAGGGCTTTTTGACCTTTATTCTGTGAATCTTGATGACCAAAGCAAGGCCCGCGAAGTCGGAGAAATTATTCTTAAAAATTGGCCAGATGATAAAAGCACGAGAGATTTGATTGATAAAATTAAATAAAAGTTCATGTTTAATGTTTTAAATAAAAAAAAGAAAATTTTGGTTACTGGAGGGGCGGGCTTTATCGGTTCGCACCTTTGTGAATATCTGCTTAACAGCGGCAATGAAGTTATTTGTTTGGATAATTTATACAGCGGTTTATTGGAAAATATCAGCCGTTTATTCAAAAATCCGGATTTTAAATTTATTAAACACGACGTTACCCAACCGTTTTATTCGGAGGTTGATGAAATTTATCATTTGGCTTGTCCGGCTTCTCCCATAAGTTATCAGTTTGACCCGGTTTACACCATTAAGACTAATTTTTTGGGCAGTTTAAATATGCTTGAATTGGCCAAAAAAACCGGCGCTAGAATTCTTTTGGCATCAACTTCTGAAATTTACGGCGATCCTTTAGAACATCCCCAAAAAGAAAGTTATTGGGGCAATGTTGACCCGATTAGCCCGCGGGCTTGCTATGATGAAGGGAAGCGCGCGGCTGAAACTTTGTTTTATGATTATTATCGCGAATATCATGTTGACATTAAAATAGTAAGAATTTTCAACACTTATGGTCCCAAGATGGCTTTGAATGACGGCAGGGTTGTTTCAGGCTTTATTATTCAGGCGTTAAAAGGCGAAGATTTAACGATTTACGGCAGTGGAAAGCAAACCAGAAGCTTTCAATACATAGATGATTTGATTTCGGGAATGGTAAAGATGATGGCTGCGGAAAATTTTACGGGACCGGTAAATCTCGGAAATCCCCGAGAATTTACAATTAAGGAATTGGCGGGGAAAATCATCAAATTAACCTCTTCCAAAAGCAAGATAATTTACCAGCCGCTTCCCAAAAACGACCCCAAGAAAAGAAAACCGGACATTTCTTTGGCAAAAGAAAAACTCAATCGGGAGCCGAAAATCAAATTGGAGGAAGGCCTTTCGCATACAATAAACTATTTTGCCGAAAAATTAAAAAATAAAACCAATATTTTGGTTTTTTCAACGGTTTATTACCCGTTCTTGGAAATTATGGATGAGGCGGAGGAAAATTTGAGGTCATTGATAAAAGAAACCCCACATTTTCATTTTCATATCATTACCACCCGCTGGGATAAAAATTTGCCGAAAGTTTACCATGAAGACAATTTCAGCGTCCATAGAATTGGAGTGGGAGGTTCGCTGGATAAGTATTTATTGCCGCTTTTAGGTTCGCTTAAAGCGCGGCAGTTGCATAAAGACAAAAATTTTGTCTTGGTAACTTCGGTAAGGACAACTTACGCCGCGTTATCCAGTTTGATTTTTAATTTTTTTTCAAACCTGCCTTTTATAATCATTATGCATCCGGCGGATTTTGTCGAAACCGCAAAGACAAAAGCTAAATTGATTTGGCCGATTTACAAATTGATTTTTAAAAAATCATCCGCTTTTCACATTACGGACGACGCTTTTCTCCAAAAATTGAAAGATATTCAAAAAGATATTGATTTATTATCAATTGAATCGACAACGGAAACAAGGAAAATAAGGGAGACTTTTCAGAAAATCATCAATAAGGCCGATAAAAAACTTTTTAAACCGAGATAATATGAATTATAAAGAACAATTTTATAACAAATACGTTTCTAAAAACACCAAGTTTCTTTATGGTAAATTGACTATTGAGGACATAAAGAAACAATTTTTATTTTGGGACGCTTATTTCAGGAAATTTCTTCCCCAAAATAAACAAGCTTTGATTATGGAATTGGGTTGCGGAAGCGGGGGATTTATTCATTGGCTCCAATCCATCGGATATTTAAATGCCGGAGGAATTGACATTAGTTCCGAGCAGATTAGTGAAGCTAAAAAATTCGGGATAAAAAATGTTAATAAAGCCGATATTAAAGAATTTATAAAAAATAAAAACGAAGTTTATGACATTATTTTTATGAGGGACATATTGGAGCATTTTACCAAGGATGAAATTTTGGGAATTCTGGAATCGGTTTTTAAATCAATAAAAACCGGCGGAAAAATAATTATTCAAATTCCGAACGCTGAAAATATTTTAAGCGGTCGGTTGAGATACGGCGATTTTACCCACGAAGTCGGTTTTACCGCCGACAGCATAAAGCAATTATTGGCGGTGTCGGGATTTAAAGATATTTCGGTTTTCGGTCCGTATCCCATTATTCACGGCTTAAAATCATTGGCACGTTTTATTTTATGGAAATTTTTTGAATTATGTTTGCGATTTTATCTTTTGGTTGAAACTGGTTTAAGCAAAGGAATATTTTCTCAAAACATAATCGCGGTTGCGGGAAAATAAAGGGCTTGGTTGAAAAATTCAAGCTGAAAGCGTAGAATTTTTCATTATCAAACCTTTACCCGCCAAAATTTTTGCGAAGCAAAAACTTAGGCGAGTGCTCAATGTGATAGTAAAATTTATTCGCATTGGGCTCGCCCCGTAGAATTCCTTCGGGATTTGTACGGGGCTCATAAATTTTAATCACATTGGTATGGCTATAAAATCAAAAAATAATATTTTGAAAATTTCAGAAAGCAATGTTTTTCACAGAAGATTGGATTACGAGTATCCGGTTATTGCGCATGGCAAAGGAATTTATTTGTATGATGAAAAGGGAAAGAAATATATTGACGGAGTGGGAGGCGCCTTGGTCGCGAATATCGGACATGGAATCAAAGAAATCGCTGAAAAAATCGGAAAATTGGCGGAAAAAATTGATTATCTTCATGCCGCTCAATTTACCACAAGGCATATGGAAGAATACGCCGGAGAGCTTTGTAAAATTGTCCCAAAAGGACTGAATAAAGTTTATTTTGTTTCCGGCGGTTCGGAAGCTGTTGAAACATCCATAAAATTGGCGCGGCAGTATCATTATGATTTAGGGAATAAAAGAAAATATAAGATTATTTTTACCAAACCCAGTTATCACGGATCTACGATTTTGGCGCTTTCCGTAACAGGCAAATCCGCATTTAGAAAAATACAACAACCTTATTTGTTAAAATTCCCGTCAATTTTAAGTTATTCTTCTTATCGGTGTCCGCATAATAAAAATTATCAAAGCTGTAAAGCGGATTGCGCCTATGAACTGGAAAAAATTATAAAGAAAAACAATCCTGACACCGTGGCGGCTTTTATCGTGGAACCGATGGTCGGCGCTTCAGCCGGCGCGCTTATTCCGCCCAAAGGGTATTTTAAAATTATCAGAAAAATTTGCGACAAATATAACATTCTTCTGATTGTCGATGAAGTTATGACCGGATTCGGCAGAACCGGTAAATGGTTTGCTTGCGAACATTTTAATTTAGTTCCGGATATTTTAATAGCAGGCAAAGGAATTTCCGGCGGTTTTGTCCCTTTGGCGGCGGTATTTTGCAAAAATAAGATATATAAGACGATTAAAGATGGAAGCGGCAATTTTTCCCACGGATTTACGTTCGCAAATAATGCGTTTACGACCGGAGTTGGAAAAATCGTATTAGAGTATCTTAAAAAAAATAATTTAGTTGAAGAATGCGCCGGAAAAGGAAGATATCTTTTATCCAGACTCAATTCATTGGCTAAATTTGATATCGTGGGAGATGTGCGCGGAAAAGGATTAATGACAGCCGTGGAGTTTGTCAAAAATAAAAAAACCAAAGAGCCGTTTTCCAGAAATGTCCATTTGGCGGAGAAAATCCTGCAAACCGCCCAAAAAAAGGGTTTAATCCTTTATTTTTGCATTGGCTTTGTGGACGGAATGAATGGAGACGCGGTGATGGTGGCGCCGCCTTTTAATGTAACGAAAAAAGAAATTGACGAGATTGTTAATATTTTTTCAGAAACAATCTCCGAAGTTAGAGATTCTTTGAAAATAATAAAAACATAAATAATAATGCAGGGGCGGCAATTTATTTTAAATAAAGACGAAGTAGCGCTTCCAATAAAAATAAAAGCGCATTTTATCGGATTTTGTTATGATGCCGCAAATTTGTTGCTGGGTTTTTTCGCTTATATTTTGTGGCCGAGGAACATTAAATCTCCGAAGAAAATTTGCGTGTGCAGAATCGGCAATATCGGAGATATAATCTGTTCCATTCCCGCCTTTATTGCCGTCAGGAAGCTTTATCCCGGCGCTCACATAACATTATTAACTTCTCCGGGTGCCAAGAACAAGCCCGGAGCCAAAGAATTATTCAACAACCCTTGGTTCATTGATAAACTTTGGATTTATTACACCGACGAAATAAAGGATTTAAAATTCGCTTACCGATTTGCGAAAAAATTACAAGCCGAATCTTTTGATTTGTTCATTTTTCTTCCTCAAGAGCTGATTACCGTTAAAACATTATTGAGAAATTTATTTTTCATTAAGTTATGCAAGGTTAAAAAAGCCGTTGGTTTTGAACTTAGCACGATTAAAACATGGGTTCGCGAACAATCAACGGTTTATCAATTTGACAATGAGGTTGACCGGCTTGCTAATTTATTGAAAAGATGGAGTATTCCGGTAAGCGGCGAGATTGATTACGATCTCCCGATTCCTGAAAGTATCAAAAAATCCACCTTAAATATTATAAATAAATATAAAATCAAAAAAGAAAATGTTTTTGGTTTTATGCCCGGCGCAAGTTACGAAGCTAACCAATGGCCTTTGGATAATTTTATAGAAGTCGGAAAATTTATCTTGAAAAATTATTCTGATTCCCAAATTATTATTTTCGGCGGTTCTGGAGATATTGTTAATGGAGAGTATATAAAAAGTAAAATCAAAAGCACATCGGTTTTTAATTTATGCGGCAAGACCTCTCTATTAGAAACCGCTTTTATTATAAATAATTTGAAATTGTTAATATCTAACAATACGGGCTTGATGCATATGGCGGCTTTGGCTGGGATAAAGACCATTGCCATATTTTTTGCAAATGAATTAAACGGGAAATGGTTTCCTTCTTACGGGGATAATGTAAAACTTCTTATAAAAATGGGCATTGAAAAATGCGATGGAAATTATTATAAGGGCTGTCCCCATGATTATAATTGTCTTAAGGCGACTATTACGCCTAAAGAAGTCAGTAAAGAAATTGTTGAAATGGTAAAAAACGAATAAAAATGCCGCAGTGGACAATGAAATTAATCATTATTGCCACTGCGGTGTTCGTGATCTAAAAATACCAGTCATTCCGCTCTTCCGTCGGTTCCAGATCTTCGGGATTGAGTTTACCTTTAATGGCTTTTTCCAGCCACCAGTTTGCCTGATTAAACAAGCAAGTGATATTGGCGCATTCGTGGCTGGCGTCAAATTTGTCTAAAATATTCGCTGTTGCCGATTGCGTTGTGCGAATTTTTTCGTCGTTGCTGTACGCGTCACTGTTTGAGATGCGAGTTTTTTCCACTCCGCGATAACCGGGACAACTGAATAGTCCGAGAGGGGAAAGTACTTGGCGCAGTGCCTGCATATGGCACACAACAGGTTGATTTGTAAAATCACGCCAGGTGCCTTCTTCAAGAACCGTCAAGTTCGTGCTTCTGACGATCTTAAAGTTTTCTGTTTTATATATTTCGGCTTCTTCTATCATCCTCTGGATTTGTGCCACGGTTGATTTGAAGTCGGCCATTGCCGCGGGATCCATAACTTCAGCTTCATTTTGTCTTGTGAGAAAAGGTTTAAACGAAATGTAGCTGAACTCGTATTTGCGGGCCAATCTTGTTGCCATAACGATTTCATCAATGTTGGAAATTATCCTGGTTCCTTTGCTGTTTTGGGCTCCTTCCCACGTAATAAGAAAAGAAAACCCGACAGGAACTTTTGGATTGCGTTCGCGTATCGCTGGCACCCATGAGCATATTTCTTCCAGCGAAATGTTTATTCGCGGATTATGTATGCGAGAAAACGTTTCATTGGTGCCTGCGTCAATGGAAAAACGCACCCAGTCCTTTTCGTCAAGACAATCAGCAACTTCATAAATGTGCTTGTTGTTTGTCCCGTTGCTTACAATTGCGACCTTGACGCCATTTTTTTTGAGGAATATTACAACCTCCTCAAATTTTTGGTAGAGAGTCGGTTCTCCGCCGCCGATTATGATAACCGAGCGCAAACCGCGTTCAGCCATATTTTTCAGCGACGCCAAGAGTGTTTCGTGGTCGTACCTTTCTTTGGTGTTCAACGTGTCCAGGTCAATACAATGGGCGCAATGGAAATTGCAGGCTGTTGTGAGATCAAGATTGATTGAAATCGGCATCAGCCAGCTTGGTGTTTTTGGACCATCTCCACGCTGCCAAGCAATGTATTTTTTTACATACTGTAGCAACGACGGTTGGCGAAGTTTCGCCGTAAAATCATGTTTCAGTTCAACTCTTTGAACAGCTAAAATTTTCATTTGATTTATCCCCCATATTTTATTGGCTTTAAGCCAAGATTTTTACAAACTTCTAATTTAAATAGTATATAAAAATTATTATTTTGTCAAATTTAATATGCAAAATTGAATTAAATGATTAATTTTCGTATTATCTAATTATGCGCAAATTAGCTGTTTTGACTTCTCATCCGATACAATATCAAGCACCATTATTTCAAAGATTGGCGAAAGATCCAAAAATTGATTTAATGGTTTATTTTTGTTGGGATTTTGGCGTGGATAAAGAAAGCTTTGATCCTGAATTTGGGAAAAAATTGAAATGGGACATCCCTCTTTTAGACGGCTATAATTACAAATTTTTGAAAAATTATTCGTTAAAACCGGATAATAAATTTTTTGGATTGGTAAATTTCGGAATAGTAAAAGAATTAAAAACCAATAAGTACGACCTTCTTTTTGTGCATGGCTGGAACTCTCTTACCAATATTCTGGCCGTATTTACGGCATTTTCGTTCGGCATTCCGGTGGCGATGCACGGAGACAACTGCTTTGCCTGCGAATCCGTTAAGCCACAATGGAAGAGAAAATTAAAAAAAATCATCCTTACTAATTTTTTCAGAAAAATCAGGTTTTTTTTGTATATGGGGGTTGAGGATAAGAAATTTTATCAATATCACAATGTTTCTGAAAATAAACTGATTTTTATGCCTTATGCCACCGATAATGACGGATTTTTCAAATTAGCTAAAACGATAGACCGGGAAAAGATTCGCAGGAAAGAAAGCGTTGATAAAAATGTTGTCATTTTATTTGCCGGGAAATTTGTGCCAAGGAAACGGCCGATGGATTTGCTTCGCGCCTATGAAATCTTAACCCGAAATATCCGAATTAGCCCGAATATAACGAATAAAGTTAGAATAATAGAAAAAGAGTTATCTTATAAATTAAATGGTATTTTTTTTGAAATACATAACGAATTGGGAAGATTTGCGAGAGAAAGACAGTATGCAGATGCGTTAGAGATAAAGTTAAAAAAGAATGGAATTAAATACAGGCGTGAATTTGCGGCAGATGTTGCCGGAAGAAAGTCAAATATCGCCGATTTTATTATTAGTGACAAAATTTTAATTGAGTTTAAGAGAAAGCCCGTAAATAATGGCGATGATTATAAGCAAGTTATGCGGTATTTAGAGGCGTTTAATTTGGAATTAGGACTACTTGTTAATTTCGGGTTGGAATATCTTAAGCCAAGGCGGGTTCTTAATCCAAAATTTAAAAATGATTCAGTAGATTCGTTAAATTCGGATACATTTGTAAATTCGGGTTATAACATCAATTTGGTTTTTGTTGGCGATGGCGCTTTGCGGTCAGAGCTTGAAGATCACATTAGAAAACATAATATCCGAAACGTTCATTTTGCCGGTTTTAAAAATCTTACTGAAATGCCGGAATATTATGCAATGGCTGATATTTTTGTTATACCATCGTTCAATGAATGTTGGGGGATTGTCGTTAATGAAGCGATGTGTTTTGGTCTGCCCGTAATCGCTTCTGATACGGTTGGGTCAATTCCTGATTTGGTTATAAACGGAGAAAACGGATTTATTTATAAAACCGGCGATATTGATGAGTTAGCGGAAAAACTTAATGTTTTGGCTAAAAATAAAACAAAACGGCATAATTTTGGAAAAAAATCTTTGGAAATTGTCAAAAATTACAGTTATGAAAATGACATCAGGGGAATTTTAAGAGCTTTTGAAATTTTGGCGAAACCTTGACTTTAGTTTTATTTATTGGTTTAATTTTATCAGCAACTAACAATTTCAAATTTAAATAAATTTTTGATATAGGAGGCTGATAAAATGAAAAAGGAAAGAATTTGTCTTGTTATTCCGCCGTCCGTGTTTTTATTGGACGAACGGGTGTTTATGTCTCTGGGTATTTTAAAAGTGGCGGCGGTATTGGAGAACTCGGGTTATGACATTGATGTGCTTGATTTGTCGGGGATCGAAAATATTGAAAAGGTGATAGAGAATTACATTAAACTATCCAATGTTTTGGTTTTCGGATTAACAGCAACTACTCCTCAAATGCCCGCTGTTAACAGAATCGTTTCGGCTATCAGACAAGAGAGAAACGGCGTCAAAATAATCATTGGAGGTCCTCATGTGACGCTTGTAAACGCGGCTAGAAAAAAAGAGGAAGAAAAACATATTGGCGGCAGAGCGACTAAGGCTTTTTCCGATTTGGAGAAAATGGCTGAAGTTATTGTTGCCGGCGATGGCGAAGAAGCAATTTTTGAAGCCTTGAAGCCGGACTTTAAGGGGCTGGTTGATTACGACATCCCGGAACTTATGTTGTCCGGAACAAAACTCAATGGACAGCCTTTCCCCGCCAGACATTTAGTTGATGTCGGAAGTTACCGATATTTCATCGACGGAGAAAGAGCATTGAATTTAATTGCTCAACTGGGTTGTCCTTATGCTTGCGGTTTTTGCGGAGGCAGAAAATCCCCGTCTTTTCGGAGAATCCGGACGCGGTCAGTTGAAAACATTATTCAGGAAATTGAGTTTATTCATAAAACATACGGAATTAAAGGTTTTATGTTTTATGATGACGAACTCAATGTTAATCCCAAGATGTTCGTTCAACTGATGAATTCCATAAGCGACTTGCAGGAAAAATTGGGAGTGGAATTCCGGCTTAGGGGTTTTGTCAGGGCAAATCTTTTCAACGCTGAACAAGCAAAAGCAATGCATCGCGCGGGTTTCAGATGGCTTTTAGTCGGTTTTGAATCCGGTTCGGAGAAGATGCTTTTGAATATGAACAAACGTTCCACGGCGATTCAAAACAGCATCTGTGTTGAAGCCGCAAGGAACGCGGGATTGAAAGTTAAAGCGCTTATGTCCATCGGTCATCCGGGAGAATCGGAAAAGACAATAATGGAAAGCCATAAATGGCTTTTAAATGCCAGGCCGGACGATTTTGACGTGACGGTTATCACGGTTTACCCGGGAACCGCCTATTACGACGAGGCAGTATGGTGTCGTCCGGGCGTTTGGGTTTATACCTTTAATAATGATCGGCTTTACAGTTTGGAAGTTGATTATTTAAAGGTGGCGGATTATTATAAAGGCAATCCCGAAGGCGGTTATAAATCTTATGTTTACACCGATTATCTGACTGCCGAAAAAATAGTGGAACTCCGCGATTTTCTTGAAAAGGACGTTCGCGGGGAATTGAAAATTCCATTTAACCAAAGCGCTCCAGCCAGGCATTACGAGCATTCCATGGGAGTTGGCGGGATATTGCCGGAATATATCAAAAAATGATTGAGATGTTTAAGAGGGAGGCAACTCCCTCTTATTTTTAAGAAGCGTTGTCGCCATAAATTATGGACATCAAAAAATATAAAAAATTCTATGAAACTAAATTTCACGGCAAGTTGAGCTTTTCGCCCGGCCGACAGAAAGACATTGAAGAAGAATCTTTTTATAAAGAATTAAAAAAGTTTATTAAAGATTTTAATTTGGGAGATAAAAAGATTCTTGAAATTGGAAGTGGCAATGGAAAATTTCAAGATTTTGTAAAAGATTATGTCGGCATAGATATCGCAGCCACTCTAAAAAGTTTATACCATAAGCCGTTTTTTATCATAGAGCCTTATAATCAATATCCGTTTGAAAATGGCGTCTTTGACGCCATTTTCACTTATACGGTGTTTGAGCATATTCCCGATATTGACAATGCCATAAATGAAATGTTGCGCGTGTTAAAACCCGGAGGATTGATTTTGTTTGCTCCGGCCTGGCAAGTAAGACCCTGGGCCAGCGGCGGCTACGCGGTTAAAAAATATAGCGAGCTTGATTTAAAAGGAAAGCTGATTAAATTATCAATTATTTGGAGAAACAATCTTTTATTCCGGTTGTTTTATACGGCGCCAAAAAGGCTGTATTGGACATTAAAATTTTTATTGAATAAAAAATCAGCGGTCAATTTAATACATAAAAAGTTGCGCCCCAATTATGATGAATTTCTGGTCGCCGATTCGGATGCGTGCAATCACATAGATCCTTACGCGGCCGTTCTATTGTTTATGGCTCGGGATTGCAGGGTGTTGAATTATAAAAGTCTTTTCAGGGCGTTTTTTATAAGGACAGGGCCGTTAATCGTTCAAAAGAGCGATAAAGCGGCGTTTT
>CAYIEH010000012.1:0-17302 GCA_964362385.1 uncultured Candidatus Saccharibacteria bacterium | reverse complement strand
TTACAACCGCATCTCTTCTTTTTTGCTTTCTTTTTAGCCATATCTTTCTTTTACGAGTCCATTTTAACCTTTCTAAACTTCTTGTCAAGCCCGGGAACATCTTGTTGAGGTCGATCCTCAACGGTCTTGAGCCGCCTGCAGGAATCGGACCCGCGTCCATGGTTTACAAAACCATTGCTTTACCACTAAGCTAAGGCGGCAAGATAATTTGGTTAATTCTTGATTGGTACGGGACTTCGCAAAACAGTTGCTCCTTGCCCCGTAGTATCCGACCACGGTCGGATTACTTCGGGGTGCCGCTGAGCTACGCCGGCGGCAATGTGCAGTATTCTTGAATTAGTCCGAACGCATTTCGTCCAGCCCTTTTCGCAAAAAGAGCTGGACGAGGAAAGTTCTCTGCGAAAATCCGAAAATGCGGCGGCTTGTACTGAGCGAAGTCGAAGTGAGCCGCACCGATAACAACCTGCCCCGTAGTTAACGCGAAGCGTTATACTTCGGGGTTTCAAGTTTTTCTATGAGTTAATCATAGCCCATTTCAGAAAATTTTTCAACAAAAAATTTTCTGATTTGCTTGCCGGCCGTAGCTTTATGCAAAGGCTGGGCGGCAACTTCTTTTGCTCTTTTATAAAAAGAAAAAGCCCCCTTTGGAGTTTTCGTCATTGACGAATTCCGCAGGGGGTATGGGTGCGAGACGAGAGAGATTACGCGCAGGCA
This sequence comes from uncultured Candidatus Saccharibacteria bacterium, assembly GCA_964362385.1. Taxonomy (GTDB): domain Bacteria; phylum Patescibacteriota; class Minisyncoccia; order UBA6257; family UBA9933; genus CAYIEH01. The sequence goes on along the minus strand of CAYIEH010000012.1, from coordinate 16,588 downwards.
ACGGCGATTTCAGCTTTGAGTGCGGCCGCGGCCTTGTCTATCTGCTCCTGATGGTAAGTTCCGAGGTCAAACCGCTTCATCTTGTAGATAGTCCAGAAGCGGGTAACCTCGCCGTTACCATTATCGTCTGTGTCGTTTTTCACACACTCAACGATATAGTCAGGAGCGATTTCCTTGACGAATAGTTGTTCGCCAATGGTATCCGCATCCCACTCGTGTCTTTCGCCGGAGCCAGTTCCCGAGTAGCCGGCACTCGCGAGTTCGAGGACATGTTCGCCGTCATTATCGCTCCAAACGGCGAAGTACTTGGTGTAGTCACGATGACCACCACCACTCCAGTCGTAGGAATCCTCGGAACCCTTCTTGGCCAAGAGAGCCTTGTCGCCCTTCTTGACCTTGATGTCGTTGATGTCCTCGGGCCATAGGTCAGTCTTGCCCTCGTAGTCAACGAAAAGCCGATCGATGAACGGAAACTCTTTGCGCAGAAGCGCCACTCTGTACTGTTTCATGGTAGTTCCTCCTTTTTTCCCAAAAGTTTTTTTAGCTAGATTTCCAAGTTCCCCTTGGCCCGCTAGCTTTTACGGGAAGGCCACTCACTGTGAGTAGCGCGCTGAATACCAAGAATTTTGATACCCAAGGCGCTACCCACTTAAGCGGCAAAGGAAGAAGCGATTTCTCTCTCGTCTTTTCAATGTGCTAATCAGATTTGGAGCGAAATTCTTGGAGCTTTTTCCAAAAACTCGCTACTCGATTCTGAATAATTCATTATAGCATATTATAGGTTGTTTGTCAATAGTTGGAGGGTGTAATGGCTAAGATTGGCTTAAATACAACAAAAAACAGAAATTCTCCTGAATTTCTGTAACAAATAATATGAAAAATTTTTCTTTTACAAAATATGGTTCGAGCCGATTGTTTTTCCGGGCTCTTTGGCGGTTTTGAAATCTAGCGACGAAGCCGCGCCGATGACAATTTCAAGTTTTTCTTTGGCGGCAAATTCTTTTATTCTTTACAAAAAAAAGGTCTTCATCGCTTTGTATTTCACGATGAAGACCTTGCCAAATTTACTTTACCTGCGTAGGCGGTTTAATCGGAACCGTGTATTCAAATTCCGACAGAAGGAATATAGTCAGCTCGAGACAAAATGTTTTGCTTCCTTCGCCCTGACCCACTTGTTTAAAACGACCATAGGCGATAACTGGTTTTCCGGTTAATAAGTCAAGATGCTCTCGACCAATTTTCCGGTTTACCACGGCAATCTTGGTAGTTGGGGTAATCAAACCACTAAACCTGCTACTGCCAGAAAGCGTTTTGTCTGGCCAGATAACGAAAGTCAAGTTATTTCCCTCACAGACAACCCACGGATACTGAAAGTACCCCTTGTCGCCAACCTCGTAATAGAATACCTTTTCCGGTTCGACTGCCTGTGCCCAAGAAGACACAACAATCGTCGCCATTGCCATCAAAACCACTGCCATCATCTTTCTCATTTTTCTCTCCTTTCTTTTTTTGGATTTTTGCCTATCTAATCGCCTATTTCGGCGTAGTAAAGGTTTGTTTTATGTTAAAGAACTACTCTCTATTTTCTTACCTACACTATACACCCATTATTTAATTTTGTCAAGAGCAAAAGGGGTTTCTAATAAAAAACAGAAATTTCCTAAAATTTCTGTGTCAAAAAGTATGAAAAAATTTTCTTCCCCCAAAATGCGAAATCGCCAATTAAAATTTTCCGTTAAAAAACCGTACGATTTGGTCGCCGAGACCCGCCGAAGGCGGGGCGAGGCATTGACTTTTCCAACGTGGTGCGCAGGGAGGGATTCGAACCCCCGTAGCCACAAGGGCGTCAGATTTACAGTCTGATGCAATTGGCCGCTCTGCCACCTGCGCAAATTTTTATGTTTCTCTGCCTAAAATTAACAAAAAATTATTCTTTATTTTCATCGTACTCTCCTAATGTTTCTTTTTCCGTTTCTTCAACGTTTTCATTATTATCAACTTTTTCAAATAAGGCAAATTTTTTGGAATTTTCCTTATGGTTCGCGTCTTTTATCGTTTTAAATTTTTCCAAGTGATGCGTCAGTTGATTGTCTATTTTCATCAAAAATAATTTTAATTTCCTTAAAATTTTCTCTAAAAAGTTGCTGACGGCGAAATCAATTTTTTCAAGAGGCAAAGAACTTATAAAACTGTCAATCCTTTTGAAGATATTTTTTGAATGGGGCTGTTCTTCTTCAACGGCATCGCTGATCTGAGGCACCTTTCTCGCAACCAAATAAATCATTGTTCCCAAAGAAATCATTATTAAGGTTTGGATGATAAAGTTGTACATGTCAATTTTATTTATAAGTGAAGCGAATAATTATAAAATTGAGCACCCGCCTAAGTTTTAATTCGCAAAATTTTGGCGGGTAAAAAGCCTTTTAAATTTCGTACCTGCAAAATCTTCCCACTTTAATATTTTCTCCCAGTTTGGCAACCGTTTCCTTTATTAAGTCCTCAATTATTTTTGATTCGTCTTTGATAAAATTCTGAGACAGCAATTCTTCAACGCTTTGGGGATCCATTGCCGCGATATGCATAACTAAATTATGCGCCAATTCCTTAAATATTTCGTTTCTGGCGACAAAATCAGTCTCGCATTTAAGTTCTAAAAGGACGCCTATTCTATCGTTGTGAATGTATGTTTCCAACAGCCCGCTGCCCGTGCTTCTTCCGCCCTTCTTTTCCGCTTTTACCAAACCTTTTTCATAAATGACGGCTTTGGCTTTTTCAAAATCGCCGCCGGCCTCTTCCAGCGCTTTCTTGCATTCCATCACTCCGGCATTGGTCAGTTCCCTTAATTTTTGAATTTGATCTGTCATATAAACTTGACTTACGCCCTACAATCTACGACTTATGGCTGATTTTAATTTTGTTGTTGGTCGTTGGTTATTAGTTGTTGGTCAATTCTATTTATTATCCAATCTATGCTCATTTTGGAATGGTCGTTTGCCGGAATCGGATAGGCAATAATTTCCGGATTGTCGTCACTGTCAATAATCGCTACAACCGGTATTTTCATATTCCGCGCTTCTTTTATCGCGGTAACGTGATTTTTAAGCGATGCGTCAACGACAAACAAAACATCGGGAATCTTTGTAAGATTTTTCACCCCTTCAAATTTTTCTTTCATCTTTGAAAGGTTTTTATTTATCATTACTCGTTCTTTTTTGGTGTATTTATCAAATTCCCCTTTTTCCATGCCGCTCTGAATTTTTTTAAAATATTCTATTCTCTGGGAAAGATTTTTATAATTGGTAATCAACCCGCCAATCCATTTATTTGTTATCAATGGAAAACTGAATTTTTTTGAAAAATTTTCCAAAGCCTCCCAGCTGGCTGGCTGTATTCCGACTAAAAGAACCATCTTTTTTTCTTTAAGCTGTTTGTTTAAAAAATCAGCCGCTGAATCAATCGCTTTAAAGGTTTTCGTCAGGTCAATAATTTCAATCCCGTTTCTTGTGGTAAAGATGTATGTCCTGAACTTGGGATTGGTTCTGGTTTTTTTATGGCCATACATCAATCCTTTTTCCGCCATTTCCTTTAAAACATCGATATCAATGTCCGCCTCTTCTCCGCCAGAGGCGGATTCTAATTTATCAGCCATTTCTTCAACAACCATAACATTCGTATTTAATTCTTTGTTTTCTTCTGCCATCATAATAAAAAGCACACATTCAGTGTACCAAAATAGTGTAATTAATAATCCCTAAAAAGGCAAGAGTTTATACCACCAATTACGCGCGTTATCTCCTATCTTCGTAGCGGCTATTCGCTTTTAAGAGTCTCGTAAATATTTAAAACCGCTTTTATGGCGTCGCCAATGGCTATGCTAATTTGATTATAAAGACCGTCGGTTATGTCCCCTGCCGCCCAAATTCCTTTTGTTGATGCCTGATATGTTTTATGGTCAACGATAATTTCTCCTTTTTCATTAAGGTTGACCAAATTCTTGACCAAATCGGAGTTCGGCTGATAGCCCGCGGCTACAAACACGCCCGAAACATCAAGAATTTTTTCCTCGCCTGTTTTTAAATCTTTGTATTTCAAACTTTTGACAAAACCGTCGCCGATAATTTCTTTAACTTCAACGTCGGTTAAAATTTTTACTTTGGAACTGCTTTTTAATTTTTCCTGAGAAACAACATCGCCTTTTAAAAAAGACGTTCTTTCTAAAATATAAATTTCTGACGCGTAAGGTAAAAGGTCTATAGCCGCTCCCAAACCGCTGTTTCCGCCGCCGATAACCGCCGATTTTTTATCTTTCATCAAGGGCGCGTCGCAAATAGAGCAATAAAAAACTCCCTTGCCTTCAAATTCTTTTTCTCCGGAGATATTTAATTTTCGGTAGCTCCTTCCCAAAGCTATCAGGATATTTTTTGACTGATAAACGCCGCCCGCAGAATCGCTGATTTCAAATCCATCGCCGCCTTTTTTAATTGAGATAACCGACGCTCCTTCTTTAATTTCAATCCCTTCCTGGGCACGCAAATGTTCTTCTAGAATTTTTGAAAGTTCAACGCCGGAAATTTCTTTAAAACCGATAAAATTTTCTATTTTGCTTGAAATAACCGCCTGGCCGCCGAAATTTTTAGCAATCAATAATGTTTTAATTTTTTTCCGCGAAGCAAAAATTCCAGCCGCTACGCCGGCTGGTCCGCCACCAATAATAACTAAATCGTAAAGCATAGTAATTAGCCAATAGCGACTAGCCAATAGTGTCTGAAATCTCTAGTGGCTTTTATAAGCCGAGCGCCTTTTCAATCGCCGACTTGTCAAAGCCGACAATAATAGTGCCGTTGACATCAATCACCGGAACGCCCATCTGATGGGATTTTTCAGCCATTTCTTTGGCCGCCGCTTCATCGGCGCTGACATCATACTCTTTATAATCAATATTATTCTTTTTAAAATAGTCCTTTGCCATCACGCAGTAAGGACACGTTGATGTTGTATAAATTTTAACCATATCAATATAAAAAATGTTGACGACCTTTGGATCGCGATTAAAATTAATTCATCGTTTCTCCTTCGGATTTTTTGCCGAATATGCCCCAAAGGGAAAAAATAATTATCAGAATTCCGCCGATTACGTTGCTCCACAAAGCCAGATTTATTCCGGAAAAATCCAGAATCCACGGGGAAGCAAAAATCCAAAGCCCTATAATTAATTTAATCCAGTCAAAATATTTCATTTTTACTTAACAACCCCAAACTTCATTATTTGAAATAAAAATTAAAAATCGGGTATTTTTGTCGCAAAACCAAATACTGCTTACTTTTTCAAAACCGAATCCAAGACAGCCGCCAAAGAATTAAAATCAAATTCCCTTTTGCTGTTCATGCTTAATTCAATTTTCTGGCCGTTCAAGAAAACCGCCGGAGTTCCAAACTGAGGCATTGCCGCCACCGCTTCTTTTTCGTAAATCTGATAATCATTAACATGTTTTCCCGAGTCATAACAAGACAAAAAATCATTCGTGTTCATTCCCAAATCGGAAGAAATTTTCTTGAATAAACCGATGTTTAAATTCCCGTTTCCTTCGCTTCCCTCCAGTTTGCCGGCCAAAACCTGATTTAATTCATTATATTCTATTCCATACAGCGCATCATAAAATTGCCAGAATTTGCTCTGTTCGCCGGCGCATTCAACCGCGTTTACCGAATCTCTGGATTCGGTTCCTTTACCAATAATTGAATCAACTATCGCCACAGGCTTAAAAACAAATTTGACCTTTCCCGTATCAATATAATTTTTCTTAAGCGGTATTCCGATTTCCTGATAAAATTTCACGCAATAAGGACACTGGAAATCGCCGAATTCAATGATGGTAACCGGAGCGTCTGCTTTGCCTAAAATTGCGTCGCTTTGGCTTATTTTCGGCTCTGTTAAATTCGCCTGTGCCGCAACGCCGCTTTTTTGGCTGTCTTCCGGAATTTTATAATTTTTCAGGCCGGTTGAATAAATAACGGCGCCGGCTATCAAAACAGCGGCAACCAATATGCTGGCCGGCAATAGTAAATTGTTATTAAATTTTTGATTATTTAAGTTTTCCATATAAATTACATTCTACAAGAAAATTTCAAAAAAAGAAACAGCAATGATTTGGCAATAAATAGTTTACAGGGTTCTCAAATGAAACGCCACTATCCCGAAAGCCACCGAGACATTCAAAGATTCCTTCCCGCGGCCGGTGCGGCGCGGGTGATTAACATGTCGAATTACTGCTCCCCGCATTGGAATTTCCAGAATTTTATCCGCGCGCTTGAGAATGGAAAGCGGCAGGCCTTTTACTTCATTTCCCAAAATTAAACAGAATTTAGAATTTAGAAAATAGGATTTAGGGATCTTATGGTACGGTATGGATTTTTTGCTTTGTTCAATCGCGAGAATTTTGTAGCCCTCTTTTTTAAACCTATCAATCAATTTAGCTGTTGATTTTACCTTTTCCCATTCCACGTATTTTTCCGCTCCCAAAGAAACTTTCGTCAATTGTTGCCGCGGCTTGCCAAAAGTGTCTGTCGGCACCGGCGTAATGCCGCACAGATATATTTTTTCAATTCCGGCCGCATCCGCGGTCCTGAATATGGAACCGACATTATGCAAACTGCGGATGTTATAAAGAATCGCGACCATAAAAAATATTTAACGCATTAAAATAATAATTCAGTTTTATCCGGGACGCAACCGCTCGTCAACCCGTCAGGCAAGAATAATTTGACAATTTAAATAGAAATATGTTATTATAACTTCAGTTTATTTCAATAAATCGTTAGATGGAGGAGGTGAAAATATGAAAAAAGTAGTAATAGCGAATTTTGGATATACGACATTGGCTAAACCCCAGTACGACGCCCTGGCAGTTTCCGTCACGGACGCCCTAAAGAACCATAAAGTTAAAGTTGAAATTACAACTTCCCCGGAAAAAATTGACGATTCAGCGACTACTGTTGTATTCCTCTCGTGGGGAGGAATAGTAACGGCAAAAAAGCTGAAGCATGATTATCCTCTTAAGAAAGTCGTTATTTTCACGGGGATACCTTTCAAGAGCGGTGATGAAAATGGCGGAATGATATTTGTACACAAAAACTCAAAGGACGGCGTTGAAAAACTGGTATCCGCCATCTTAAATTGAATCGTGCCTCCAGGCTTTTGGTAAAATAGGCAGTCAGTCTTCTACTGCCTATTTTTTATTTCATTCTACGGCGTTAATCCGTTGATTTTATAATAAAGCTTGGCGTCAGGAACGCCAAGGAAATCAATTGATCCATCGCCGCCGTCCGGCCAAGACAATTTTTCAATTACAATTTGATAAGTATTTGAAGCTTCAAGAAACGGCGTTTTGCTGAATCTGAAAATTAAAGAGTCTGGCAATACTTCTCCGGTACCAACCAAATACCGATTATCGCTGGTATCAATTATTTCCTGATCTTTTTTTATTTTTGCCTGAAAGCCCGCTCCATAACCTGAATGCCTCCCTTTGAGTTCTATGGTGGTAAGATAGCCGTTTGAGCCAAGAATAAATTCTTGAGAAAGAATTCCGGAAAAAGTTTTCGCCACTCCTGAGCTGTCTAATTGCTGGTCTAAAATAATTTTTCCAAATGCCGGCAAATGATTATCGCTTACAATAAGGGAACTGCTGCTGTAATTAAACGAAATTATTTTCGCAGGCGAGGCGTTGTTAAAATCGTCTCTGGCGCGAATGACAAAATTTGATTGCGGCGCAACGGAAATTACCGCTTTTGTCCGGTAAGGCGTTCGGCTTATATCTATGTTCGTAGGCACCAAATACAAAGGAACCCAAAAAGAAAAATTAGTTGAGGTTGAATAACTGATTTCATGAAAAATCTGATTAATGTCAATGCTGTCCGTATCATTGGGATAGTCCCAGGCTAAAGTCAATTTTTGAGAATTAGCGTCATAATTTTCAATGGAAAAATTTGTCGGCGAAGAAGGCGCATAATGAGAAGGCGCGTCATTTTTAAAATAATATTTATTTTTATCAATTGCTATTAACTTTGCTTTATTTAAAGATTCAGCCCTGTAAAAAGCCACGGTGAAATAATCGCTCGGCGCCAATTCTTTGGGATTGTAAGCCGGCAAAACAATGTTGTTATCTTCAAATAAGTTGTAAAAATCATTCGGATTATAAAGAAGGGAAAGATTGGGCAGACCGCCGCTGATATTGCATTCTGCGGGAGTGTCGACGAGAAGTAAAGATTCGTAAAATCCCGGATAATCAACGCAGTTTCTATATCCGATTTTTAAATATTGGTTCTCGTCGCCGTTAAGAAAAGAAAATCCCCTGTCGGACGCAATGTCTAAAGTAGTGGTTGGTTCTGAATTTAAATAAAAAACAGCGACTTTGTATCCCGGGCCGGGTAAAAACGGATACTGATTAAAGGAAAAATCAATCAAATACTTTCTAAAAGATTTTTCATTGTCCACGAAAATAAATTGATCCAGGAAAAAGCTGTCGGGCTTTTTATAAAAAGAAACGTTTTTTATAAAACTCGGAACGCTAACTGAAGAAGTCGCGATTTCCGAACCCAAGCCGTCGCTGTCAAACGCTCGGATATAAAACGCGTAATCGCGACCGACTTCGTAAATGGGAATTCTTGAGGCAGTGGATGTGGTTTCTATATCCTGAAAAAATAAAGTGGAACTGCTGATGTCTGCGATTTTATAAATCAGACTTGCAACGCTTGTTGAAGCCGCGGACGCATCCCAGTTAAAAATCAATTCCACGGTGCTTGAGTCATAACTGACATTAAAATTTTTAACTGTTTCCGGTTTTTGGCGCGGCTCCGGCAAGTTCAAAGAATTTTGCGGATTGGGGATGGCGCGAATTTCAAAATCGCTTCCGTTATCGGTATCGCAACCGTTGCCTAAAAACTCGCCGTCCAGTTGACTGGACACGCATTGATTATCCTGCCACGCTTTTCGTTCCAAAGATTGACCCCCTGGGATATCTTGATAACCAACCTCATCAACAATTTCGCCATTATTATCATAAAGAATCACCGCATCGTCATTGTAAGATAATCGATAAGAACTTGAAAGATTCGTATAGAAAAAATCCGGCTGCGTGGAACTTGGATCATTCAGAAAATCGGGGTGGGCTATTAAGAAAAAACTTTTTGATTTAATGGTTGAAGTTGCGGAAAATTCAGAAACAAGATTTAGAGGAGTTGAAGTGGAAGTTTGCGATATCTTCCTTTTTAATGACCAATCTAAAAGATTGATATCTGCACTGGTTGGATTATAAAGCTCAATGAATTCTTCTTCGGAGCGGCCGGAACCATTGCCAGCCATAACTTCGCTAATAACAATATGGTCAACGCCGGATTGGACGGGCACTGCTGGCAAAGAAACAACAATAGTTGAAGTCGCTGTTGAAGAAGTGTTTTGGTCGTCAAAAACAATTAAATTTACTTGGTAATCGCCCGCCTGAGAATAAATATGGGTAGTAATGGCGGTTGAAAGCGTTGAAGTCACGCTATCTCCAAAATCCCATTCGTATAAAATAATACTGCCGTCAGGGTCAGTTGACGAAGCGGCGTTGAAAATTATCTCCTGTCCGACTTCCGGATTCTGCGGCGCATAAACAAAAAAAGCGCTCGGGCTTTGATCGGCTTGCTGACAAGTCAGTGATTGCGTTTTTGGGCTCGGACAAGATTGAATTTCGAAATCGTTCGCGTTGTTGTCGGTATCAATGAAAGTTGTTAGTTGTTGGTCGTTAGTTGTTAGTTTTCTCTGGTTGCTTTGACCGCTAGCAGGACTTGGCGCCGGACCAGAACCTTCAAAATCAGAAACGCTTCCCCATCCAACCTTATCAACCACTTCTTGATTGGAATTTTTTAATTGAATAGTGTTTGATTCGGTTAAAATAAGATCGGGAATAACAATATCGGAATCGGCGGAGGCGGAACGGGAAATCAAAAAATAACCGTTTGCCGGAATTATTTTTCCTTCAAAATAAGTTTTCGAAACTAATGAAGTGAATTCGTTCCCTGCTTGGGTTTTCCGTTGGAGATACCAATCGGTTAAACTGACTTCGGTATTTCCGGGATTATAGAGCTCAATAAATCTCTCCGCTGTTGGGTTTGTTTTTTCTTCGGAAATTAGAATTTTTGTCAGTTGTTGCGAACTGTTAGTCGTTTGTTGCGAGTTATTATTTGTATTAACTCCGCCGCCTCCTCCGCCAGAAGGTTGTAAATTGTTGGCTGTTGGTTGTGAGTTATTTTGTTTCGGCGTTCCGCCGAGAACGCTTGAAGTATGCCAATTAAAACTATTGCCTGTGGTGAGCGAAGTCGAACCACGTTCCATTGTTTTTTTAGATTCATTGTCGCCTGCCGGCCAATTCGGGCCAGCAAACGCTTCATCTATTAAATTACACCCGTCGTCAAATAATTTTATTCCTTCGTTGGTGTTTGAAAGGCCGCCGGTATAAATCAAATCAGCCGTAACATTAGGAACGGAATTGTCGTCGGTCCGCTCCAAAAGAATGAATTTGCCCGCCCCTATCTTAGTCTTATTAATAAGACTAAGATTTATTTTGATGCCGCTGTTTTTGTTGATGATTTGCCATCCGGCCAAATCAATTTCCTGGTTGGAAATATTTTTTAATTCAATCCATTCGTCAGCCGAACTCTTTGTTGAACCCATCCAGGCAACTTCATTGATAATGACGCTGTTATGGGACGGCGCTTGTGAAACGCCAAATGAACAAAAACTAAAAGGTTTGCTTGCTTGCGGTTTTGACTGCGGATTATCTAAATTTTGGTTTTTGGGGTCCGCGGATATTTTGTCAGAATCAATTTTCGGAGTTTCCTGAACTTTTTCTTTTTCTGTCTGCTGTTTATTTTTTGGCTTATCCGGATTTTTTAGCAAGGTTATTTCTTTTTTTAATGATTGAATGTTCTGGTCTGAAGATTTTTTATTGCTTTGGATTTTTCCGGTTTCAGCTTCTTTTTGACTAAGCTGACTTTGATCTTCCGGATTGTCCAAATTTATCTGGCCAACTTGTTTTAATCCGGAATCGTAATTAAAAACATCTTTGATTAAATTTTTTGCCGAAGACAAGGTATCGGCAATGGTTAAACCGGCTTTTGTAAATAAATTACCGGCACTCCCGACTGTGTTATTTAAAAAACTGACGGCTAAATCTTTGAAGCGGATAAATTCGCCATAAGGAGAAACTATCGGATTTTTGCAAATGATCGGAATATTACACTCCCTAAAGCTCACCACACGAGAAGGATATTGGACATTTTCAGCTTCTTTTTGCGCGTCTTGATAAAAATTTTTAATGATTTCCACTCCGGATAAAACTATTTGTTTTGAAAGAAGCTGGTAATAAGATTTATGAATTAAGGAATTATCTATGGTAGGTAAATTTTCCTTTTTATTAAAAATTTTAAAAGAGTAGACATCCCCAAATTTATCTTTTCTAATAAATAATAAATTCCCTGATTCAATTTCTTTTTGTTCATCAGATTTTAAATAATTATATTTTCCATCATCAATGGTATCTTTGCTATAAAAATTTTCATTCGTATATTTTGCCAAATTTATAAAACAATCATCTATTGTTAAACAAGAAAACTTTTCTTTTTGAGGGTTTAAATTATTTAAACCGCTCAAGTCATCGTTTCCCGGCACAGCAGCCCAATTTTCATACGGATCGCCGAAATCATTGGAACCTTTTACATCAGCGTGAGTGTCGTTTCGAGTATGCGCCGGCACTCCCAAATCTTCCAAAAGATGAAGAATATGGCCTAACGCTATATATGAATCTCCAATAGTATCTGAATACGGGCTTTCGGAAATAAGCCCCTTTTCTAAATCTGTCGCGTACGCATAAGCTCTTAAAGCTTTTTCGTAAGTTTGGTTTCCTTTGTAAAACCCGTATTTGTCCTGAAGCTTAGTATTGTGAAGCCAGTTTATGGAAGAAACCGCTTCTTTTGTTGATAAAACTATTTTAGAAAGTTTTTTTACGGTATCCTGGGACACATCGCCTTCTTTTTCTCCTGTCCAGCCGACTTTGTAAATCGGATCGTAAAAATGGTTAATCCATCTTGGCGGAGTATCTTCTTTTACAGATCCGTCAAGCATCCACTGAATCTGTTCTTGGGAAATTTTCGGACTATAATATCTGTTATAAATTTCAACGATTTTTTGAGTTAAATCGCGGTGAGTGGGAATCGGCTCATAAGCGAAACTAAAAGAAAAAGACAAAATAAATAAAAACGCGCTTAAAAATAAAACAACTGAATTTTTGTTTTTAATCATAGTTCGTAGATTTTCCAGATATTGGCTGATTGATTAATTTCAAAAATTATATCTGCTTGATATTTTCCAGCTGGATATTTATGTTCTATAAAACTATCGCCATCTCGAATTTTTACAACCTCATCTTTGGCCTGTATATACTCATACACAAACTTCTTCCCTGTGCTGCTCCAATATTCCACCTCTTTCATCTCTGACCATTTTGGCAACTTATTAACCCAATCCGGGAGAATTCCTTCGTTTTGCATTTTCTCAAATTTTTTATAAGCGGTAATTCTGTCCTCATCTCTTAAATAATATTTCGCAGCATCCAAAATTTCGCCTTTTTTCAAGGTTTCAACAAATTTTTCATAAGTTTCCTGCGGAGTCTTGCCGCCGTATGTGTCGTTTTTTAGTGCCTCTTTATACTCTTGTTCCCATTTCCAATAATCTTTAATGGCCTTATCAGCCCAATAAGAATCATAAATTGTTTTTGTTACTGGGTAACCGACAAAAACCGCCAAAATTATTCCCAAAAAACCGAAAATAAATTTCCAATAAGTCTTTTTTGGTTTTTTAATCTCTTCGGGCGTTCGGGGAGTTTGAGGCGAAGGAATTTGCGGAAATTGAAAATTTGGCGTATCCATGTTTTATAATTTTATATTTATTAATATTTTAAAAATAAAAAATTCCAGCCCCCTCACTAAGCTTGCATAAATTCTATCACTTTATTAATTTAATAAAGATGTGGATAACTTAAAATTTGCCCTTCCCATATTTTTTCTTCTTACAATATTTGGACGATCGTCCAAATATTGTAAGAATCCGGCAATGTGGCAATCCGGCAATGTACCGAGAAATAATTCGGCAATGGTTCGACAAAGCTCACCACAAGTAGTTCGGCAAGCTCTTCACAAGATAATTCGGCAATGTTTGGCAAAAAATTCGGCAATGGTAAGCTTATCGAACCATTGCCGAATTCAACGGATTTATTTTATGCCTAATTTTTACATAAAACCCATTGTTCCCTTATCCTTTACAAGGAAAATATGGACGTATGGCGTAAGTTTAAATTCTCGCAATCCCAAAATAAATTCTTCGGGCAACTTGCTTTTGCCAATCCAGACACTTTTTTGAAGCATTATGAAATTTAAATTTTTAAGACTTTCGCGCAACCATTTCCTTTTATATTTCTCGTCTTCCGGAATATCAAAAACCACCACCTTTAAATCATCTTTTTCTATTGCTCCGGGGCATTTAAGAGGACGCTTATTATTTTTATTTTTGGCTTTTATCTTCTTGAATTTCGCCAAACCAAGAGAAGTTAGCGCCCAAAATTTATTATTTTCTTTAATACTTCTTTCAACTAGGCCCTGTCGTTTTAAATAAGAAATTAAATTGGAAAATCTTTGTTTTTCCGTGATTTCTTCTTTTTCATATTCATATTGCTTTTTCCTTTTAAAATTATTAATTTCTTCCGATGATTTCCATGTTGCGTTATGACTAAGACGCCTATGGATATTCCGATAAGAAGAATGATAATCATTAAAAATAACATCGGTGGTTGCCGACCCTAGATTATTAAGAATTTCCAAGATATCTTCTGTGAACATTTTTAATTTATTTTACCTTAAAATTATGGTTCTTACAATATTTGGACGATCGTCCAAATATTGTAAGAACGCAAAAAGTGTCCTGTCGGTAAAATTCCGGCAAGTCTTAACTAGTCCTCTTTTTTATGATATAAATTTATATTGCGGCTTAATTTACCATACAAATGTCTAACACCAAAAAATTCATAATCTTGCTGGGCGATGTCCTGATGCTTTACGGCTCGCTTGCAATCACCCTGCTTCTTAGATACAAGGCGGATCAATTCTCTGTAGTCTTTAACGACCACATAAAGCCGTTCTCTTTGATTTTTATTTTCTGGATTTTGATTTTTTATCTTAATGAACTTTACGACAGCAGGTCCTTGAATATCACCATTTCAATAATCCAAAGATTTTTATTCAGCATCTTTTTGGCCGCTGTCATTTCCATCACTCTGTTTTATTTATTCACTTCGTTTTTTAAACTGACTCCTAAAACCAATTTGTTTATTTTCGCGTCAATTTTCGGCATTTTAGATTTCGGCTGGAGATTTATTTTAAGGAAAGCCTACATATCGGGCGGATGGCGCAACCGGATTTTGATTATCGGAGATTCTCCAATGATTGACAACACAACAAGACACTTAAAAGACCATCCCCAGATAGGATACGACGTTATCAGGCAAATCAAAGAAATTTCCGACATTAAAGACGTCAATCAAATTATCAAAGCCGACAACATCAACACGATTGTCATCCAGCCGCATCTTAAAAAAAATCCTGAAATCGTAAAAACTATTTACCAATTAATTTCCTCGCAAATAACAATTATTGATTTTATAACTTTTTATGAAATGATTTTCCAGAAAATCCCGCTTGAAGAGCTGGAGGAAAGTTGGTTTATAGAAAAAATCAGATCACGAAGGCCTTTATACGAAACCTACAAAAGAATTCTTGATATTTTATTGTCGTTTTTGCTTCTTATTGTTCTTCTGCCTTTAATGGCGATTATCGGAATTTTAATAAAAATAACTTCAAAAGGACCTGTTATCTACAAACAGGAAAGAACAGGCGTTAACGACAAACCCTTCTTCCTCTATAAATTCAGAAGCATGCGCGCCGACAAATCAGGTCCCTGGGCTCTTTGGACTGTTGAAAATGACGGCCGCGTAACTTTTATCGGAAAAATCATCAGGCGCGCTCATCTCGACGAACTCCCGCAACTTTACAATATATTTAGAGGCGATATATCGTTTATCGGGCCGAGGGCGGAAAGGAAAGAATTAGTGAATCTTTACAAACAATTGCCTTACTACGAAATGCGCCACATAATTAAACCGGGTTTAACCGGTTGGGCCCAACTCAATTACAAACCCAGCGCTTCAGTGGAAGAAGCGAAAGAAAAATTAAAATACGACATTTACTACATTAAAAACCGTTCGTTGACTCTTGATTTTTTCATTTTATTAAAGACTATTAAATATCTATTTGTGTCAAATGATAAACCCCGTTAGAAATCTTACAAATTATAGTATGTACGCCCACTGCAAAGCCAAAAAAACGCAACATTGGTATGTTTGAATTAACTCTTAATTTACAAATATGATTTCTAACGGGGTAAAAAGGCTTAAAGAACTGCTTTTCCAAAACAGAAGCACTAGACAAACGATAACCAAAAATATCTTCTGGCTGAGCATCAGCCAAGTCGGCAGCCGGCTGATTCGGGCAATAATCATTATTTATTCCGCCCGCGTTCTGGGAGCGGCCGAGTATGGAGTTTTTTCCTACGCTTTAAGTTTAGCGGGATTTTTCACGGTTTTTGCGGATTTAGGCATCAACCAAATACTGACCAGAGAATTGGTTCGAGAGCCGGAAAAACAGCAGTATTTTTTTTCAACCGCTTTCTGGCTGAAAATGGCGGTTTTAACTTTAACTGCGGTTTTAATTATATTCGCGGCTCCGCATTTTTCAAAAATTGAAGCCGCCAAAATTTTAATTCCCCTTGTGGCTTTAATAACGATATTTGACGGCCTAAGGGATTTTACGCTTTCGTCTTTCAGGGCCGCGGAAAAAATGGAGTATGAGGCGCTATTAACGATAATAACCAATGTCGCCATTACGGTTTTTGGTTTTGCCGCCATCGCCGTCTCAGCCACTGCTAAATCATTGACACTTTCCTACGCTTTCAGCGTGGCCATCGGTTTTGTCGCCGGCTTATTTATTTTAAAGGAAAAATTTTTAAAAATATTCAGCCATTTCAAAAAAGAACTGGTTAAACCGATTCTCACCGCCGCTTTTCCGATAGTTTTTACGGCTTTGTTAGGCGTATTTATGTTAAACACAGACATTATTATGATTGGTTGGTGGCGAACACCCGAAGAAATCGGGTATTATTCCGCCGGCCAGAGAATACTTCAAATTCTCTACACTTTGCCCGCGATATTAGCCACCAGTATGTTTCCGATCCTAAACCGATTCGTTAGCCGGAAAGAAAAGGAAAAAGAAAAGTTCTTGATGGAAAAAACGATGGCTATGGTTTATGGCGTTGCCACCCCGATATTCGTAGGCGGAGTTATTCTGGCAACATCCATAATAAAATTTATTTACGGAAAAGAATACTTACCAGCCGTACTTTCTTTTCAAGTTTTGCTTCTTACGCCATTTTTAATTTATCCTCTTA
>CAYIEH010000011.1:0-21141 GCA_964362385.1 uncultured Candidatus Saccharibacteria bacterium | reverse complement strand
AAGGGGCTTTGGTAAAATTCTCAATTCTCAATTCTCAATTCTCAATAAATGTTTTTACCACGCGCGTTGATACCATTTTTGGTTGCACTTATTTGGTCGTGGCGCCGGAACATCCTCTGATAGAGAATAATGAATTAGGAATTAAGAATTATGAGGAAATAAAAAAATACAAAGAGCAGGCAAAGAAAAAGACGGATTTAATGAGAACGGATTTGGCAAAGGAAAAAACAGGCGTTGAATTAAAAGGTATTAGAGCAATAAATTCTTTTAACAACGAAGAAGTGCCGGTGTTTGTGGCGGATTATGTTTTGGGGCACTATGGCACGGGCGCGGTGATGGCCGTTCCGGCCCACGACGAACGCGATTTTGAATTTGCAAAAAAATACAAATTGCCGATTAAAAAAGTAATTGAGTCATGTTTTTACCAATATACCGAACCTGGAAAAATAAAAGAAAATGAACCTTTTGTGGAAAGAGATGCTATTGCGGTACTAGTTAAACATTGGGAAAAAGATGACTATATCGGGCTTAAATGGAAAAAGGTTGCTTGGCGAACTTTAATTACGGGCGGTGTAGAGAAGGGACAAACACCTGAAGAAGCGGCAAGGGCGGAAGTTTTGGAGGAGACAGGATATAAGAATCTAAAATTGATTAAAGAGCTGCCGATGGTGCACAGCAAGTTTTATCATGTTCCGAAAAAAGAAAATAGATTCGCTCATTTTCATGTATTTTATTTTGAGCTGGAAAATAGGGAACAACAAGATATATCTGTGGAAGAGAAAGAAATTCATGAAATTGTTTGGGTTTCGAAGGATAAAATGGAAAAATATTTTACCGCCGAATCTCATAATTATATTTGGCAAACACTAGATAAACCAGAAACGGCTTATACTGCCGATGGTGTTTTGAATAATTCCGGAGAATATAATTTTTTAACTTCGGCTGAAGCTCGCGAAAAAATGACAGCATGGTTGGAAAAAGAAGAAATCGGAAAGAAAAAAATAAATTATAAAATCCGTGATTGGCTGGTGTCGCGCCAGCGCTATTGGGGCGTGCCGATACCGATTGTTTATTGCGACAAATGCGCCCGTCGTCGCCAAGGCTTTGGCGGACAAGGGGGGTGGCCTGTGCCGGAAAAAGATTTGCCGGTCAAGCTTCCCGATGTGAAAAATTATTTGCCTATGGAAGAAGGAAAATCTCCTTTGGCGCATTCTGAAAAATTCGTCAATGCAAAATGTCCGAAATGCGGCGGAAAAGCCAAAAGAGAAACGGACACTATGGACACTTTTGTCTGTTCTTCTTGGTATTATCTGCGATATGTTGACTCTAAAAACTCTAAAAAATTCGCCGACCAGAAAAAAATAAAAGAGTGGCTTCCGGTTAATATGTATGTCGGCGGAGCGGAGCATGCCGTTTTGCATTTGCTTTATTCAAGATTTTTTACAAAAGCGCTCAAAGATTTCGGATATTTGAATTTTAGCGAGCCGTTTTCCGTCTTAAGGCATCAAGGGATAATTTTGGGTTCGGACGGGCAGAAAATGTCTAAGTCGCGCGGCAACGTTGTTGACCCGGACGATTTGGTCAAAAAATTCGGAAGCGATGTCGTAAGAATGTACCTTTGTTTTATGGGACCTTATGACCAAGGCGGTCCTTGGAATCCGGGCGGTATTTTAGGAGTAAAAAGATTTTTGGAAAGAATTTGGAAATTCTACCGCGATGCCAATCTGCGAATACATGCGAATGCCGCGAATAATAAAGTTGATATGTTATTGCATAAAACCATAAAGAAAGTCGGAGAAGACATTAAAGAGCTGCGTTTCAATACCGCAATCAGCGCGCTGATGATTTTGTTTAATGAAATGGAGAAAAACTTACAAACTTACAAACTTACAAACTTACAAACTTTTTTAAAGCTACTCGCTCCTTTTGCGCCTTATTTGACGGAAGAGCTCTGGGAAAAACTCGGGCATAAAAACAGCATTCATCTGGAAAAGTGGCCTCAATATAATTCCAAGCTGATTGTTGAGGAAAATTTTGAGCTGATTATTCAGGTGAACGGTAAGGTTCGCGACAGGATTTTAACCGATAAAGGAACTGATAAGACGCAAGCCCAAGAATTGGCTTTAAATTCACAAAGAGTCAAGAGTTTTATTTCCGGCAAAACCGTTAAAAATATTATTTATATTCAAGATCGGCTGATTAATATAGTGGTATAGCCAGTTTAAAATTATTATAGACAAGAATTTCCGTTAATTTTACAGAACAGCAAACAACTGAATTTAGATTTAGTTGACGCGCTGTTTATAATTTTAACTGGCATAGAATTTTAAAATGGGTTCAATTAAATATATAATTTTTTGCATTGCGCTTTTAATAGCTTTAATGTACATAGCAAAAGAGCTTCCGGTATTTGTGGAATCAATAAGCAAGAGCGGTTTTTTAAACCTTAACACGGCTAATTTAATAGATTCTAGCCCTGTTCATTCTTCGGCTAAAAAATATAATAAGCGAAATATAAGCTGGCCGTCAGTCTTGCCGCCGGCGCCTCATTAAAAGTAAGTCTGTGGAAGCTTTATTTTCTTTCCCCTAAAATTATTTTAGTTTCAAACTCTTTGGTTTTTCTTAAAACTTTCAATTTTAAGTTGTCGTCGGCAGAACAATTTTCCAAGATATCGCCGATAGTTTTTTCCTGGGAAATTTTTTGGCCATTACATTCTAAAATTATGTCTTTTTCTTTCAGGCCCGCGTAATGAGCCGGACTTTCCGGGATTACACTCAAAGAATAAGGCTTTTCGCTGATAACCAAAGCGCCGTAGTCCACGGGAAGATTAAATTTGTCTTTGGTATTTTCATCAATAATGAGATAGTGAATTCCCAAAAATGGTCGCCTGATTCTGCCGTATTTTTTTATATCATCCAAATCCCTTTGGACGGAATTTATGGGAATCGCAAAACCGATGTTTTGAGCGCCGGAAATAATAGCGACATTAATCCCGATGACTTCGCCTTTGAGATTTACCAAGGGACCGCCGGAATTTCCGGGATTTATCGCGGCATCGGTTTGAATCAGGCCGTGGATTTCCTGAACAGGCGATTTTCTGTCAATTTGAGCCGCAATTGAACGGGAAAGTCCGGAAATAATCCCGCTGGAAACCGTATTTTGGAAAATCCCCAAGGCGTTTCCGACTGCGACGACTGTTTCTCCCAGCTCTAATTTTGAAGAATTTCCGAATTTAAGAAATGGAAATTTGTTGCGGTTGATGATTTTTAAAATTGCGATATCGCTTATGGGGTCTCGAGCTACAACACTCGCGTCAAATTTTTTGCCGTCATTGGTAATTACGGTATATTTGCTTGAAAGATCGGCGATAACGTGTCGGTTGCTTACGATAATGCCGTCGGAATCAACCATAAAACCGGAACCACCGCCTACTTGAACCATGCCGTCTTTATTGATTTCTTCTTTCGGTATTTTAAAATTCCTGCCTTTGGGCAAAAGGGAAAGGGGCAGATTTTTAAGGACTTCTCTCCGGATTTCTTTGGAATTTTTAGAAATAACTATGGTTACCGTGGCCGGAATAATTTTTTTAATTGTGGAAATAAGCGGATTTTTCAACATTTTATAATTCTAACTTATTTTAGCGTAAAACAAAAGTGAAGCTCCACGGCCTTACTCAGCTGTCGCGTAGCCGCTCGGTAAAATCCAAGAGAGTTTTTATAATTAATTTGGCGGTGCGACACCGCATCGCCTTAATTGTTTGATTTAATCTCAATCGCCAGTTTCCAACTGCTATCCTATAGGATAGCAGTTGATTTATTCATAAAATTAGTTCGTTTTTAAAAAGCGGTTTTTAATTGGGGGTGGAAGATTGAAAATGGTTTTTTTATTGTTAAAATGAACCAAATGGAATTTTATCGTCCCGTTAAAACGAGACTGGACCATAGGCAAAAATTTTTCAGAAAACTGGCGTTATTCGGCGCTTTTTCCGCCTTCTTGATTTTTATAGCGGCCGCTGTCTATGTTGTCTGTTATTCTTCTTTTTTCCAGATTAAAAAAGTTGAGGTGTCCGGATTTCAAAGCGGCTCTTCAGAGGAACTTGTCGATAATTTAAAAAAATTTTCAGCCAGCCAGTCGAAAATCGCCTCATTTTTGGGAGCTAATAATATTTTAATCTGGAAAACAGACTTGGAATCTTTTTCAAAGGAATATCCCCAGTTTGAAATTTTAAGAATCAGAAAAAATTATTTAAGCCGCCAGGTAAATATTGAAGTAAAAGAACGGGAAAAATTCGGGGTTTGGTGCCAGATAGCCGATAACCAACTAAATTCGCAGGAAAATCTTGATACCATAGTAAAACAGAGCCTTATAGCAGAACAAAGCTCTACTACGGGGCAGAGCTTACAACAAGGCACGGCGGGGCAGGCAACCAATAATTGTTTTTGGTTTGATAAAAACGGGATTGTTTTTTCTGAGGCGCCGACTGTTGAAGGCGAACTTTTGAATAAAGTAAATGAATTTTCCGGCCGAATATTAAAACTCGGAGACCGCGCTTTGCCGGAAAATCTGGCGTCTAATTTGATAAAGATATTTAGAATTATAGAAACTGCCGGTTTGAACGCTAAAACGATCAATCTGGAGGATTTATCTTTGGAGGAAGTTTATGTCAGTTCAATATCAGACCCGAAAATATTTTTTAATTTAAGAATCAATCCCGAATTCGCCCTGAGCGCCATCAGTGCTTTAAAAAATTCCGGCAAGTGGAATAAAATCATTTATCTTGATTTCAGAGTGGAAAACAGGGCGTATTATAAGTTTAAATAATCGCCGCTACCTGGGATGGCTTCGCTGTTCCAATCTTTGAATTGTTTTTAAATCCCAAGACCTCAACTCGTCAATAATTTTCATTTCCGGGTCAATTGAAATTATTTTCCCCAAGTACTGGCCGGAAGTAAAATGAGGATAAATAACGTAGTCAACGCCTTCACCGTATAATAACTTAACTTCATTTTCGTTGTTTGCCCTGACGATAATTTTCATTTTAGCGCCGTCTTTTTTGAGAAGATTCAGTCTTTGGAGAAGTTTAAGATTGTCTTTTAAATCCGGAATCGCGGAAATAACCAGGTTGGCGTTATCAAAATTCGCCCGTTCAAAAATTTCTTCATCAGTGATATCGCCGAAAAGGTAATCGTAATTACGGCTTTTTACCTGATTGATGACTTCCGGGTCAAAATCGACAATCAGCACGTCTTCTTTTTTAAGATTAAAAGCGATACTTTGGCCCAAGCGGTGAGAGCCGATGAGAATGATGGGTTTGGAAAAACTATGGTCGGACGAATATTCTTCCTTTAATTTCCGCCGCTGAAAAATTGAAAGAACCGGAGAAATTTTTTCAAAAATTTTATCAACAAAAACAATAGAATACACGGAGACGGAAATGGTGGCGATGCCGACAGCGGTAATTATTGACGACACTTCTTTAGTCAAGTGCCCTAATTTATAACCTATAGCCACCAATACCAGGCTGAATTCCGAAATCTGCGACACGGTGATTCCCGTTAAAAATCCGGTTTTTTTGCGGTATCCCGATAACCCCATGGTTATCATTATAATCAGCGGTTTCCCGATTAGGACCAATAATGAAAAAGCGATAACCGGCGCGACAATCGCGGAATTTCCGGAAAAAACAAGCGAAGAACCGAGAATAACGAAAAAAATCAAAACAAAGAAATCTCTCAGATATTTTATTTTTGAAGAAATTTGAAAGTTTTCCGAAGAATTGGAAAGCGCCAGACCGGCCAACAGCCCTGAAATTTCTATCGGAAAGCCTATTTTCGGATGGCTGACAATCGCCGCCAAAAGAAAGCACCAGGCCAGACTGCTTAAAAATAAAAGCTCTTGAGAATGGCTGATTTTATTGAAAACCAAAGGCAGGAACTTTCTTCCGATTAAAAGCACCGCCGCAGATAAAACTACGCCCTTAATTATTGTTAAAATCAGGCTGCCTATAATTATTCCTTGGCCGGTTTTTATGCCTGACAGAACCACAAGAATTAAAATTGCCATAAAGTCTTGAATCAATAAGACCCCCGTGGTGATTTTCCCGTAAAGACTGTTTGTGTCCTTTTTCTCCGAAAGAAGTTTTATGACGATGATAGTGCTTGAGAAAGACAGCGCCAAAGAAATATAAGCGGCTTGGAGATTGTTAAAATGAAGATACTGGGACAGCAAGAATGAAAAAATAAAAGTTAAAATAATTTGGGATGCTCCTATAATCAGCGACGGTTTGCTGATCAGCTTTAAAGACCGAAAATCAATTTCCAATCCCACCAAGAAAAGCAAAAACATTATTCCTAAGTCCGAAAATAATTGGAGGACTTCTTTGTTGTTAATGTGGAAGAATCCGAAGTAAGAAATTAAAACGCCGGTTAATATGAAAGCTAAAATAAGCGGTTGTTTTAAAAGCCGGGCTATAATCCCCAATGTTGTCGCTATTAGAATTACTATGGCAAGTTCCGCTATTACTGAAGGCATTAAAATAATTATAGCAATTCCAGGTCCTATTTAAAAGAGAAGTTGTATTTTTTCTTTGCCCATTTTCCCGCGTAATCAACGCCGATTCTTTTTCTGGCGACAATCTTTTTGGGCTTAAAATCGCAATCTTCAAACCAAAGATTGTTTTTAGGGACTGCCTTTAAGCCGTTGAAATTTTTGCCGATTTTTAAAAACTTAGTCAGTTTTGCGGGACCGGATATTAATTTTTGTTTACTATAGTTTGCTATAGTAAACAAAACAAGAGGTTTTAGCGGTAATAATTCTGACATTCTTTTAGGGGCGAATAATCTTTGGGTGTTGCGTGGCTGAGAGATATTTAAAATAACGCCTGCGCGAATTAAAACAGCGGAAGGATAATCTTTGGGGCCGGTTACGACATTCAGCATCCAGTGCATTCCGTAAGTGAAATAAACGTAAAAATATCCCGGAGGTCCGAACATTATTTTATTTCTTTCAGTTCTGCCTTTTGAAGCGTGGGACGCCTTGTCAAAAGGTCCGTCATACGCCTCAACCTCGGTTATCATAATTATTATTTCACGGCGCGCGGATTTGCGCGGAAAACGCCGCACTAAAAATTTACCCAGGAGATCTTTCGCGATCTCAGGCGCGGGTCTGTTAAAAAATTTTTCAGACAAGATTTTTCTCATTATTTGTTGTAATAATCGGACAGCTTAGTTATAATTATCATATAAATAATAATTTATATAAATGACCATTAACTATGGGAAGTTTCGATAATAACAAACTTTTAGGCGCCATTGAGGCCCTTCTTTTTATTTACGGGGAGCCTCTGGAAATCAGGAAATTGGCGAAGATTTTAGGGGCCGAAGAAGAAAGAGTTAAATCGGGCTTAAAAGATCTGGAAGAAAATCTTAAAAACAGGGAAGGCGGCTTGGTGTTGATTTTTCAGGGCAACCGGGTTCAATTGGCGACGAAACCTGATTTTTCCCGCCTTATTGAGGATTTTATTAAAGATGAATATGATGAAACTTTAACGCCCGCGGCTTTGGAAACTTTGTCTTTAATTGCTTACCTCGGTCCCGTTTCAAGGGCTCGGATTGATTATTTCAGAGGAGTCAATTCTTCGTACACGTTGAGGAATCTTTTGATGAGAGGGCTGGTTGAACGGATTTCCGATCAGAAATCGTCCCATATTTTTCTTTATCAGATCAGTTTTGACCTGTTAAAATATCTGGGAGTTTCCAAACTTGAAGAGCTGCCTGATTATCAGAAATTTCAATCATTAATTTCTGAAAATAATGCGCCGCAACAGGCCATGAATTGATTGGCAGTTTTATAATTTCAATGAATAAATTTAAAATAATTTTAATTTTATTGATTATATTAACTCCCTTTGCCGCGGTTAAAGTTTCGGGAGTGTTGAATAAATACCTGATTGTTGCGCAGACTTCAGCCGTTGATAACGGATTAAATTTTGAATTACTGCGCCAGATAGCCGACCAAAATAAATTAAACAACAACGGCCAAAATTCCTCAGAGGTTTTGTCCAATAATTTAATTTCAACATCTTCGGCGTTTTCAGCCAATTTTGAATGCAATGCCGAAATTTCCGCGCGTCTGGCGCTGGTGAGATTTTTAAGCCAGAACAACAAAGTTTTTGAATTGAATGCCGATAACCGCTGGCCCCTCGCTTCCATCACCAAATTAATGACAGCGATAGTCTCTTTGGAAAATATGGACAGCGAAAAATCCGTGGCTTTGACCGATCAAATGATTTCCGTTGAAGAAGGAGTCGGAGGTTTTAAAGCAGGCGAGATTTTTAAGGCAAAAGATTTATTAAAGGCGCTGCTTTTAATTTCAAGCAATGGCGCGGCCGAGGCATTGGCTCAGGATTTCGGAAAAGAGAAATTTATTGATTTGATGAACCAAAAAGCCAAAGAGTTGCATCTTAATGAAACCGCCTTTTTTGACCCCAGCGGCCTTTCGGCGAGAAATCAGTCAACGCCTAATGACATTTTAAAACTGATGGATTATCTTAGAGATAACCACAAAGAAATTCTAAAAATTACAATTCAGAAAAGCGGCTCTATTTTTGAGCTAAATTCAAATACAAGAAGGATGTTATCTAATATCAACGAATTTGCCGGGGAGCCGAATTTTCTCGGCGGCAAAACAGGCTTTATTGACGAGGCCCAGGGCAATTTAGTCTCGCTTTTCACGGTTCAACAGGGTTTGTCGCCTGCCTTTAAAAATGAGCCTGTAGTTATTGTGGTTTTAGGCAGTCATGACAGGTTTGGGGATACGAAGAAGCTGCTAAATTGTATAAATCCTTGATTTACCTACAATTTAGACAACCCCGCCCTCTAAGCTAAAAGAGTTAATTTATAGAAGGCGGGGTGCTCAATGTTGTAGATAAATTTATTTCGCTCAACATTGAGTTTCGCTCATAAATTTAAACAACATTGGCGGCATGTATTTAATCCACGTATTTTTAACAGTTAAATTATTGAGTTTTTTGATAGCTTCTTTTTTGGTCGCCATTTTAATGGCGCCGATTCTTATTCACTTTCTTTATAAATACAAGGCTTGGAAGAAAAAGCCCAAAGAAAAATCAATCGGTGGATACGACACTCCGATTTTCCAGAAGTTTCATTCCCAAAAAGAAGTCAGCACGCCGCGAATGGGCGGAATTTTGATTTGGGGAACGGTTTTTGTCGTGGCGCTGATTGATTTTGTTTTAACGAAAATTCTTCCGCAGCCGTTGGCTTCCAAAATAAATTTTTTAAGCCGTTCGCAGACATGGTTGCCGTTATTTACATTGATTTCCGCTTCGGTCTTGGGGTTGTTTGACGATTTAATGACAATAAAAGGAAACGGAAAATATGAAAGCGGAGGAATGAGATTTAAAACGCGGCTGTCGATTGTTTTTCTTATTGCGCTGGTCGGCGCCTGGTGGTTTCATTACAAACTCGGCTGGAATTCAATCTATGTTCCTTTCTACGGCAATTTGGGAATTGACGGATGGTATATTTTGATTTTCGTTTTGACAATTATCGCGACTTTTTCAAGCGGCGTGGTTGACGGATTGGACGGATTGTCCGCCGGAGTTCTTGCCCCGATTTTTACCGCTTTCGGCGTCATCGCTTATTCCCGCGGACTTTATGATTTAACGACTTTGATAGTAATTATTATCGGAGCGATGGTGACTTATTTGTGGTTTAATGTCCCTCCGGCGAAATTTTATATGGGAGAAACCGGAATTTTAGGATTAACAGCAACTCTGGCTGTTATCGCTTTTTTAACCAATTCAGTTTTGCTTTTGCCCGTGATGGGAATGGTGCTGGTTGTTGAAGCGTTGTCGGTTATCATCCAGCTGATTTCAAAAAAAATGAGAAACGGAAAAAAAGTTTTTCTGGCCGCGCCGATACACCATCATTTTGAAGCCAAGGGCTGGTCTGAAAGCCAGATTACGATGAGGTTTTGGATTATTTCGGCGATATTTTCAGGACTTGGCTTAATTCTTTATTTTTTGAGCAAATTTCTTTATTAAAGTATAGATACTGCGAAGCGATTATGCGAGATTAGTATACCCCGGTAGTATCCCGTCAAGGCGGGGACTACGGGGCAGGGTGGCAGTAAACGCGGGTATTGCATAGTGGTAGTGCGCAACCTTCCCAAGGTTGAAGCGTGGGTTCGATTCCCATTACCCGCTTAAAATAGCGCTAGTTAGATTCTCGTATCTCACTCCACAATCCGAAAGATACTCCAAGAATTTTTATGTTCCATAATCTTAAAAACAATCCTAAAATGTGGCGGTATCTGGCAAATTTTTGGACAGTTGTTTTTTATATTTTCATCATTATTGATTTTATAAAAAATAACGCTTTAGATAAATTTTTGGGGCCTTTGGCGGCAATTTACATCGCCACTTTGGCGATTTACGCCGGCGAGAAAGAATTTGAACGCTGGCATGAACTTTACAAAGGACGCCATCCAGGAGAAGTTTTTATAATTTTATGGACGATATTGATGACAGGCCTTTTTGCCGCGGATTTTATCATGCAAAAACATTATAAAATGCCCGGCGAGATAACGGCGGTTTACATAGCGGTTTTGGGCGTTCTCGCAATCACTAGAAAATCAAAGAGTTTTTTTGCCAAAAAAGGAGGAAAATAGCGCGTTTTTCAGCCTAATTCAAAGAATTAAACCCTTGGTTTTTCCTCTTATTTTTGCTATAATTTAACTATAAAAAGCGTGCCAATTAAGGCATTTTTTGAATTATAAAATGGCTAAAAACGAAGAAAAAAATAAAAATATTAATCAAGCCAGTGAATCGTATAGCGCAAAGGATATTTATGTTTTGGAAGGGCTTGAGCCGGTAAGAAAGCGGCCGGGAATGTACATTGGTTCAACAGGCGCCGACGGCCTGCATCATTTGATTTGGGAGGTTGTTGATAATTCTTTGGACGAGGCAATGGCGGGATTCGCGAAGAATATCAAAATTGAACTGCTGGAAAATAATCAGGTGGCGGTCACTGACGACGGCCGCGGCATTCCGGTTGATATTCACGCTCAGACAAAAAAATCGGCGCTTGAGACGGTGATGACAACTCTTCATGCCGGAGGAAAATTCGGCGGAGAGTCTTATAAAATTTCCGGCGGGCTTCACGGAGTCGGAGTGTCGGTGGTGAACGCTTTGTCAAAACGGCTGAGAGTTGAAGTCTGCAAGGACGGATATTTATACGTTCAGGAATATGAAAGAGGCAAGCCGAAATTTAACGTTAAAAAATTGGGGAAGTGCGACGATAACGGAACAAAAGTAATTTTTGACCCTGACCCGGAAATTTTTCAGAAGATTGAATTTGAAAGAAAAAAGATTTTAGACCATTTGCGCCAGCAGGCATTTTTAACAAAAGGAATAAGAATAGAAATTATCGATTACCGCGAGGAGACGCCGTTTTATTATTCTTTTCAGTTTGAAGGAGGACTGATTTCTTTCATTGAATATCTGAATATCAGCCATCAGCCGATTCAAAAAGAAATTTTTTACATTGACAAGGAGCATGAAGATATCGGAGTTGAAACGGCGTTTATTTATAACGACACAACTGAAATCAGGGAATTGAGTTTTGCCAACAATATCTACACGCCGGACGGCGGAATGCATCTGACCGGCTTTCGTTCGGCTTTAACAAGAGCTTTAAACGATTACGCCCGCTCCGCCAACTACCTTAAAGAATCCGATGAAAATTTAACCGGCGACGATGTAAGGGAAGGATTAACAACTATTGTGTCTGTTAAGTTGAGAGAGCCGCAGTTTGAAGGCCAGACAAAAGCCCGTCTGGGAAATCCGCCGGCAAGAACCGCGGTTGAATCCGTTGTTTCCGAAGCTTTAAAGGAATTTTTGGAGAAATACTCGAATGACGCAAGAGCAATTATTGAAAGGTGCCTTTTGGCCCAAAGAGCGAGAAAAGCCGCCAAGGCCGCGAAAGACACGGTATTAAGAAAAGGCGCTTTGGAAGGAATGACGCTTCCCGGAAAACTGGCGGATTGTTCAAGCAAAAATGCCGAAGAATCAGAAGTATTCATTGTTGAAGGAGACAGCGCCGGCGGTTCGGCGAAGTCCGGAAGAGACAGAAAATTTCAGGCGATTCTTCCTTTGCGCGGGAAAATTTTGAATGTTGAAAAATCCCGGCTTGATAAGATGCTGTTGAATAACGAAATTAAATCGCTAATCATCGCTTTGGGAACCGCAATCAGCGAAAATTTTAACATTGATAAATTAAGATACCATAAGGTTGTGATAATGACCGATGCCGATGTTGACGGAGCCCACATCAGGACATTGCTTTTGACGCTGTTTTATCGTTATTTCAGGCCGATAATTGAAGGCGGGTATCTTTTTATCGCCCAGCCTCCTCTTTATAAAATCCAGCTTGGCAAAGAATCAAGATACGTGTACAGCGATGTTGAAAAAGATCGCATAATATCAGAACTGCGCGGGCAGAAACGCGGAGCGGTTCAGAAAAGCCCGAATGAGCCGGCGCCGCCGGTTAATATCCAGCGTTATAAAGGTTTGGGGGAAATGAATCCCAATCAGTTGTGGGATACCACAATGAATCCCGAGAACCGGACGCTGAAATTAGTCGTAATTGAAGACGCCCAAGAGGCTGACCGCTTGTTTGAAATTTTGATGAGCGATCAGGTGGAACCGAGAAAACAATTTATCCAGTCAAAAGCGACAATGGTAAAAAATCTTGACATATAAAAAAGCAATCGCTAATATACAAATCAAACGCAAATATACGAATAAAATCCAATTCGCCATATTCGCGATTACTTTTTTACATTATGTTCGGCCGTTTGAAGAATTATTTTCAGGAAACAAAACTTGAATTCCGACGGGTTAATTGGCCCACCAGAAAAGAAACAGTCCGGTTAACGTTAATGGTAGTCGGAATGTCTTTGGCCCTTTCGTTTTTTTTGGGCTTGTTGGACATGCTGTTTCATTATATTTTAGTAAATTTTTTATTATAAGAAATGGATTCAATTCAATCACAAAAAGAAGAATCGCAGAAGCCTTCGGGTAAGAAAGAATTTTCCAAAAAAGGAGAGCGGCATTGGTACGCGGCGCATACGTACGCCGGATATGAGGACGCGGTGGCGAGATATTTAAAACAGCGCGTCGATTCTCTGGAAATGCACGACAAAATTTTCAACATAGTTGTTCCGAAAGAAACGAGAATTAAAATCAAAAACGGCAAAAGAAAAGAAGTTGAAGAAAAAATCTATCCCGGCTATGTTTTGGTGGATATGATAATGGACGCGGATTCCTGGTATGTCGTCAGGAACACTCCGAGAGTCACCGGTTTCGTCGGAGCTGATTCAACCGAACCAAGCCCGCTTTCAAAAGAAGAAGTTGATTCATTGCTTTCAAAAATGAGAGGCGAAGAGAAGAAATTTGAGATTGAATATCAGGTCGGCGAAACAGTCAGGATAGTTGACGGGCCATTTAAGGAGTATGAGGGTAAAATCAGCGACATTGACGAAGAACAAGGCAGAGTTAAAGTAATGGTTCCGATTTTCGGCCGCGAAACCGCAGTGGAATTGGATTCGTTGCAGATACAGAAAATTTAAGATTTTTTTTCGGCGAAGCCGAAATCAGAAAATCTTAAACCCCGCCCTCTGGGCGCGTGGGAATTGATAAAATATAAAGTTAATTTATAAATTAAAAACATTTAATAATTAAGTAAAATAGCTTAGAGGGCGGGGTGCTCGGTTTTACAGCCAATCACTTCGTTCTTGGATAAAACCGGCATGGCTAAATCAATTAAAACAACTATAAAACTTCAAATTCCGGCAGGCGCGGCTAATCCGGCGCCGCCAGTCGGACCGGCTTTGGGTCAGCACGGAATCAATATAGCCCAATTTTGCCAGCAGTTTAACGAAGCCACGAAAGATATGGCTGGCAATATTGTGCCTGCGGAAATTACGATTTATGAAGACCGCACTTTTGAGTTTAAATTAAAAACTCCGCCAGCTTCCGATTTGTTGAGAAAAGCAGCGGGGGTTGAAAAGGGCGCGGGCAATCCTCTGCAGAACAAAGTCGGAAAAGTCACAAAGGAGCAGGTCAGGCAAATCGCGGAGAAAAAAATGGCTGATTTAAATGCCAACAGCGTTGAAGCGGCGATGAAGATAATTGAAGGAACAGCCAGATCAATGGGAATTGAAGTGGAGGGTTAAACCTTCAATAATTGAAAAAAGTTTTAGAGACCGACCGAAAAGGGTCGGTTTTTAGTTTTATAAATTGATTTTAATTATTATGTAAGCTAAAATTAAATAAAATAAATGGATATTAAAAATAAAACAATTTTTATAACCGGAGGAGCGAGCGGAATAGGATTGGCGATTGCCAAAAAACTTTTGAGTGAAGAAGCAAGAGCCGTTATCTATAGCAGAAATACTGACGGATTGGAAAAAATCTTTAGTCCAGAATTCGCCGAGCGGATTTTAATTGTCAAAGGCGATGTTACAGACAGAAAACAAGTCAGAAAGGCAATGGACGAGGCGATTAAAAAATTCGGCTCATTGGATATTTTAATAAACAACGCCGGTGTGGCGAAAAGGGAAAATTTTATGGATACGGACGAAAAGGATTGGGATTTTGTAATTGACGTCAATATGAAGGGAGTGTTTATTTGTACACAAGAATACATTAAAGCGACAAGTAATATGAGACATGGGACAAGGGAAATTATCAACATTGCCAGTGGGGCGGGGGAATATGGTGTGGAAGAAATCGCGGTTTATTCGGCGACAAAAGCCGCGGCGATAAACATCACTCAAGGATTAAATGAAGAATTGAAAAATTTAGGAATAAAATGGGCGACAGTTTGTCCCGGCTCAACTGACACTAAAATGTTCAAGAATCTTTTCCCGGAAGAAAAACCGTATCACACTTCGGAGCAAGTGGCGGACGTGATTTATAAAACTATTATTGGAGAAATTGAACCGGACAACCGGTTAATCGTGGATGTGTTCCATCATATTAGATAATGCAATGATTAAAAAAACCGGTACTAACCGGTTTTTTTAATCTCAATCTCCCCAAAGCCCTCTTTTTGCTCCACTTCAATTGTTTGCTCGCGAAGGAGATGAAGAAGCGCTAAAAACATAACAATAACTTCCTGCCGTGATTTTTCTTTTATGAGATGGCCGAAATTATTGATGCCTTCCTGGATTTTTTTAATGATTTCTTCAATTTTTTCTTCAAGTTTAATAAGAGACGATTCTATGGTTTGGAATTCCAAAGTCAGCTGCTTCAGGGATTCAAAAAGATTTTTCATTATCGCATTGAGAATTCTGGCATCAAGATTTTTTGAAGGATGAAAAATCGCGGGCCGGCCGGCAAAAAGCGGACGCGACGCGGAAAAGTTTTTCTCGGAATAAAGCTTTTTCAGGATATTCATTGCCGGCTTGAATTGCCGATAAAATAACAGGCGTTTTTCCAGGTCTTTAATGTCCCGCTCTTCTTCGGTTGTCAGCTCCAAAGAGGGCAGGAGCGATTTTGATTTTATTAGAAGAAGCCGCGAAGCGACAACGATGAAATCGGCCAAAAGTCGCGTTTCTTCCTCGGTTTTCGGCCGGCCAAAAGCTTTTAAAGTTTCCAGATATTTCAAGAAATCGTCGGTGACAAACGCCAGATTTAATTGGCTTATTTCCATTTTTTTCTCTTCAATCAGTTCAAGAAGTTTTTCAAGAGGGCCTTTAAATTGTTCGGTTTGTACTTCGTACATAAAATATTCGCGATTACTCATTAAAATCTATTTTTTTCAGCTTATTTTTTTCTATAAGGTAAAGAATATCAGTTTTCGGTTCGTAATAAAATTGCAGAAAGCCATTTACAACGGGATAAACATTAACAGGTAACCTGTCGTCAATTTCCGCAAATCTAATTTCATTTATGGCCTGCGGTGAACTTGATTGTTTTGATGCGGCGGCGGTTGAACTAAAATTGACAAACAGATGAGCTGAATCTTTATACCATTCAATGCCGCGGATATTTTCTTTGTTTTCCAGCTCAATTCTGTTGACATCTCCTGATTTTTTTATGACGTCGGAATCAATATCTTCCAAAAAGCGGATGCTCAATTTTCCGTCTTTATCAAGAAAAGCGATTTTTTTATCGTCTGGAGAAAATGAAAAAGTTTCGGCGTTGTGGGCGATTTTTTTAATTTCCCTGTTATTCTGGTTAAAAATATAAAGATTGCCCGATTTGTCGGAAAAAGCGATTTTATCGTTTAATTCAGAGGCTTTAATTTCATTTAACGCGGATATGGCTGATAAATTTTGGGGTATTTCAGCCAGTAAGGATTCTGTTCTGAATATAAGATTAAAAGAATAAAGCGCGAGATTTTTGTTTTTCAATCCGGCCGCCCCATCAGGACGAGCCTCGCCCGCCTCGCCAAGACGAGTCGAGGTTGGGCCTAATGGGCGGGCTGTTTTTATAAAATAAATATCCGAGTTTTTGACTGTCCAGATTAGAATCGGCCCTTTGACAAGCGGATTCAGCGTGAATGATTCGGTGTCTAAAATTTTTAAATCGCGGTTATTTTCAATTATCAAATTATTCGGCTGGAACGGCAAAAAGGCGATTTTTTCAATGGTTTTGCTCTGCTCGGGACCGACTTCGGGATTTTGTTTTAATTTGCTGTCAATGGCGGCGTTGATATTCAGGGTGCTTGACGGATTGTTAAGGTCGTAAAGATAATAAAGATTTTTATTTTCATTCAGCGCGATTATTTTTTGAGCGTTGTCCGCCGCGTCAATTAATTTATTGCCTCTGACAGCGGCAATTTCGCTTACTTTAATTTTTTTCGGAATCAATTTGATTTTTGAAAGTTTTGTAACCAGCGATTGTTCAACAACGATATTTTTGTAGTAAGGCAGAAAACTTTCTTTTTCAATTTTGATTTTATATGTTTTGGGCAAGAGATTGGAGATTAAAGTGCCGCTTTGGAGAATCCCGCTATTGTCGGCGTAGGTTTTATTGCTTTCGCCGGAAGCGCCTTGTTTATCCGAAGACAGAAATCCGCCTTTGGCGGAAAGTTTTATGACAACTCCTTTAGGGTCGGTTTTTATGTAGATGGCGCCGGTTTTTTGGATTTGAAAATTTTCAAGATTTAATCGCCATCCAAGGGAATAAAAAACAACCGCCATTCCGATTGCGACAAACAGGACGCAGAAAATAATAAACACAACCCTTTTGGATTTGTTGGACATTAAGAAATTTGATTTAAACCCGCTTCTTTTATATTATAAATCAATAATTTAATCAATTAAACTCCAACAAGATGAAATTTAAAATAATCGGCGGAGAAAAACTGGAAGGAGAAATAGAAGCAAAGGGCTCTAAAAACGCCGCGACGAAAATGATGATTGCGTCGCTTTTAACTGATGAAGAATGCGTTTTGGAAAATTTTCCTCTTATCGACGATACGGAAATCGTCCAAGAGCTTTGCGAATCAATCGGAAGCGAGGTTAAAATCGGAAACTCCGCGCTTTCCATAAAAACGCCTGAAATTAAAAATTTCAGAGCCAGCTTTTTAAGCCGCAGAAACAGGATTCCGGTACTTGCTTTGGGCCCGCTTTTAAACCGCGTCGGCAGAGCCGAAGTTCCTATTTTAGGAGGCGACAAAATCGGACCCCGGCCAGTTGATATTCACCTTGAAGCTTTGAAATCTTTGGGCGCCCGGATAAATTTTGACCAAAATTATTTTTACGCCGAAGCCCCCAACGGCTTGAAAGGAACCAGAATTTCGCTTCGTTATCCAAGCGTCGGAGCCACTGAAAATACGATATTGGCCGCGGTTTTGGCGAAAGGAAGAACTGTTGTCCAAAACGCCGCAATTGAGCCGGAAATTATTGATTTGATTTTAATGCTTCAGAAAATGGGAGCGATAATTGAACTTGGCTCTGACAGGACTATTTACATAGAAGGGGTAAAAAAATTAAACGGCGCCCGGCACAGAATTTTACCGGACAGAAATGAAGCAGTTTCATTCGCCTGTTTGGCTTTGGCTTCGCCACAAAACAAAATAAAAATAAAAAACGCGCGCCAGGAAAACCTGATTACTTTTTTAAGCGCCGTAAGAAGAATCGGCGGCAGGTATCAGATTGAAGACGACGGCATTGTTTTTTACGGAGCAAAAGATTTGTCAGCCACGGAAATTGAAACCGATACCCATCCCGGATTTATGACCGACTGGCAGCAGCCGTTTTCAATTTTACTTACTCAGGCAAAAGGAGTTTCAATTGTCCATGAGACGGTTTATGAAGATCGCTTCGGCTACATCGAGGACTTGAATTTAATGGGAGCAAATATTAAAGTA
The DNA here is from genome assembly GCA_964362385.1 of uncultured Candidatus Saccharibacteria bacterium. Lineage (GTDB taxonomy): Bacteria > Patescibacteriota > Minisyncoccia > UBA6257 > UBA9933 > CAYIEH01. The sequence goes on along the minus strand of CAYIEH010000011.1, from coordinate 2,736 downwards.
TTCTCAAAGTGCTTTGGAGAATTATCCTGTCGGTTTAACGGAAAAGAACATCCCCACAGCGCCGTGATTTCCGGTCATACCCCGCTTTTCGGCAAAAATCAAAAAGTCAGGGATTTAAGAGCCGGCATCGCCAATGTTATCGCGGCGTTAATCGCAGACGGCGAATCGCAAATTGACGGGGTGGAAGAATTGGACAGGGGGTATGAAGATTTAGATGAACGTTTAAGAAATTTGGGAGCGGATATTAAAAGAATTATGTAACCCACGCCACGCAAGCGTAGGCGGGGTGCTGAATTTTTCAGCCACTCGCTTCGCTCGCAGGAAAAATTTGCATGTTTATACGCAAAATCGGAATTGATTTGGGAACAGCGAACACGATTGTCTTTTTGCCCGGACGCGGTTTTGTCATTAACGAACCGACAATCGTGGCTTTGAGCGTTCCCGATTATAAGGTTATTGCCGTCGGCAAAGAAGCCAAGGAAATGATCGGCAGAACTCCGAGCGACATCAAGGCGTACCAGCCGCTCAGAGAAGGAGTAATTGCCGATTATTACATTACCAAGGCGATGCTTAAATACTTTATCAAAAAAGCCGTCGGTTCTTTTAATATCTTTAAGCCTGATGTGGTTATTTCGGTGCCGGCGGGAATAACTCAAACCGAGCGCCGCGCAGTCATTAACGCCGCCAGAGAAGCGGGCGCCAAGGAAGTTTATGTTGTAAGAGAACCGATTTTAGCCGCTCTCGGCGCAGGCATTCCCATAAACGCTCATTCCGGAAATATGATAGTCAATATCGGCGGCGGGACTTCGGAAACCGCAGTGGTTTCTTTGGGCGGCATTGTCTCATGGGCGTCTTTGCGGGTTGCCGGAAACAAATTTGACCAGGCAATTACCGATTATTTAAAAAAGAAATATTCTCTTTCCATAGGCGAGCATACCGCTGAGGCGATAAAAATTCAGGTTGGCGCCGCCTTGCCTTCCAAAGACAAGAAGACGCTGGAAGTGAGAGGAAGAGATTTAATTTCCGGATTGCCGAAAGACATAATAGTTAATTCCAACGAAGTTTCCGAAGCGCTGAATTCTTATCTTTTGGATATTGTCGGAGCGGTGCAGAATGTTTTTAACGAAACGCCGCCGGAACTTGTCGCCGATGTGATGGAAAAAGGAATTATTATTTCAGGAGGCGGAGCGCAAATTCCCCTTCTTACAGATTTTTTCAAAAGAACCTTGGGAGTCAACGCTTATATCGCGGAGGAGCCGCTTTTTTGCGTTGCCAAAGGAGCGGGACTGATTTTAAATCATTTGGAAATTTACAAGAGGACGTTATTGAATAAGAGGTAAGATGCAACCTGTTTGCCGGCAGGCAGGGAAGTAAGACTTAAGTTGAATTAAGAATAATGAATTATGAATAAAGAAGAGCGTAATTGCCAGAATTGTCATAAGGATTTCACTATAGAGCCCGAGGACTTCGCTTTTTACGAGAAAATCAAAGTTCCGGCGCCGACTTGGTGTCCGGAGTGCAGATTCCAAAGAAGATTAATGTTGCGAAACGAAAGAGCTCTTTATAAAAGAACTTGTTCTTTGTGTCAAAAAAATCTTTTAGCGCTTTACTCTTCTGATAAGCCGCAGCCCGTTTATTGTGCTGATTGTTGGTGGTCTGATAAATGGGATGCGATTGAATATGGCAAGGATTATGATTTTAATCAGCCATTTTTTCAGCAATACAAAGAACTTTTAGAAAAAGTTCCCGTATTAAATTTATGGGGGTGGGACAATGTTAATACTGAATATGCCAGTTTCTTAGCTCATTGCAAGAATGTTTATTTATCATTTTCCATTGTTATTGGTGAAGATGTTTTTTATTCTTATGGTGTTGATAAAAGCAAGGCGATTTTTGATTGTTTTATTACCAACGGTTCAGAATTGTGTTTTGAGAATATAAATACCAATCGTTGCTATAATACCAGTTTCGCTATTAACTCGCGCGATTGTATTAATTCATCATTTATTTTTGATTGTGTAAATTGCCAAAGCTGTTTTTTATGCACGGGGTTAAGAAATAAATCTTATTGTATCGGGAATAAGCAATATTCCAAAGAAGAATACTCGGAAAGAGTTAATAAAATTTATGGTGGTTCATATGAATTATTATTGAGGACAAAAGAGGAATTTAGATTGCTTGTAAAAAATACTTTGCATAAATTTGCTTCCTTAACTAACGCTGTAAATTGCATCGGCGATGAAATAATTAACTCCAAAAACTTAAAAGATACTTTTATTGCTTTTGATAGCGAAAACGCAAGCTATTGTTGGCGGCTAGCAGGGGGCATGAAAGATTGTTTAGATATATCTGGGGCTTTAAAATCGGAATTGGTATATGAAGCTGTTACCGCTGCATCAGGTAATTATTTCGTGAAATTTTATAATCAATTTAAGGAAAGCAAAAATTGCGATTATTGTATACTAGGGTCATCTAACTCCAATCTCTTCGGCTGCATCGGCCTGCGCAACAAGCAACATTGCATCCTCAACAAACAATATACTAAGGAATCCTTCGACAAGCTCAGGACTAAAATCATAGATCATATGAATTCTATGCCATATGTAGATAAAAAAGGTAGAATTTATAAATACGGAGAATTCTTCCCTCCAGAACTCTCTCCATTTAGCTATAATGAAACCATAGCTCAAGAATACTTCCCTTTAACCAAAGAACAAGCAATTGAACAAGGTTATT